>NZ_JBHJUW010000005.1:0-130276 GCF_042268205.1 Streptomyces sp. NPDC056160 | reverse complement strand
GAGCGGCAGGCCGCGGGCCGCGGACGGAAGGTCACGGACCACTGGCGACAGGCCGGCGCGGGAGCGGTCGCGCGACCGCCGCCGGTAGGACGCCACCGCTCCGGCGGTCGCGCCCTCACCGCCCGGTCAGCCGACGACGGCCGACCGGGCGGGAGCGTGCGCGGGGCGTGTGCCGTCGAGTGCGGGCCCCACCTCGGTGAACCGGGGAACCGGCTGCTCCCCGCCCACCAGCCGCGGTACCCGTGCGGGCACCCCGACCGGACCGGCGGCCGTGGGCAGGGTGAACCAGACCACCTTGCCCTGTTCGCCGTCCGGGCGCGCACCCCAGCTCTCGCTCACCGCGGCCACCATCGCCAGTCCGCGGCCTTCGGTGGCCAGCGGCGCGATCTCGCCCATGTCCTCCACCACGGGAAGACGTGGATCGTGGTCGCGCACGGAGACGGTGAGCCGGTCGAGCAGCAACTCCATCTCGACGGTGCACAACTTGTCGGGCCGTGCGTGCTGGTGGACGTTGGTCAACAACTCCGTCACACCGAGCGCGGCCCGGTCTATCAGAGGATCCAGATGCCAGTAGCGCAAGTGCGCCGATACGATTCTGCGGACCTGGCCGATCCGCGACGGCAGGGCTTGGAGCTCCACCGTGCAGTGCCTGCTTGGGTGACTGATCACGGCTGCGACTCCCCGACGTTGAGGTCCGGAAGAACACGACGTTTCGGATGCAGCAGGGCGCCTGCGTGACACTGCCGCCTGCTGTCGTGGCCGGCGGGCTGGTTCGCAGCGTTATCGCCGGTAAACCCAGAGTGACGTGAGACCAGCGTGACGCAAGGGGTTGGGCACCGCAACTTCGCGCCACCTTCGCGGCCGCTCAGCCGTCCCGCCCCGCCGCCCGGTGGACGGCCTCGATGAACCGGCGGGCGGCGGGCGGCCCCGGTTCCCCGGGCGCGGGGTCGTCCTCGCCGAGGGTGAGGACGTACCGGTGGCCGTTGAGGTCGGCGAGCGCCCGGTCCTCCGGCGCCAGCCACGGCCTGGACGCGCGCACCGCGCGGATCGGCGCGCTGTCGATCTCGCTGCCGTAGCTGGTGAGCAACTCCAGCCTGCCGTCGCTGATCCGGACCCGCCCGGCCCGGGTGAGCGAGCGCAGTCGTCTGGCGATCCGCACGCCCGTGGCCGTGAACTCCGGCTCCGCCATTCCTGACCGCCCCCTTGCAACATGCCGGCTCACGATGCCGCTGGGCCGTGGACCGGCACGGTTCGTCCGGGGCCAGGTACGGCCCCGGCGGGCCCTTCGTCCCGCGCGGTGCAGTCTGCCCCGCTTCGGCACACAGCACCAGGGCACGCGGAACGCCGGGCGGTCCGCACCCGGAGCACTGGCGTGAACGCGCCCCCGACGGTGCCCGCCATGCGCCGCCGACGCGCTCTGGCGCGTCGCGCCCCAGGCCTGCCTTTGAGTCCCCCAAAGGGGCGTTTATGCAGGTGAGAAGCGTGCCGAAGGTGTCTATCATCGGTGGCGTGGGGCTGTGCGACACGCCGTCGCCCACCCCGTGCGCCCAGGATGAGGAGTACCGCCGTGAGCACCATCGAGCAGCGCCGGACCGGCGAGACCCTCGACGTCGACCGGAGCGACCCCGCCTACCGGGCCTGGCTCAAAGAGGCCGTCCGCAAGGTCCAGGCCGACGCCAACCGCTCGGCCGACACCCATCTGCTGCGCTTCCCGCTGCCCGAGGAGTGGGGTACCGACCTGTACCTCAAGGACGAGTCGACCCACCCGACCGGCAGTCTCAAGCACCGCCTGGCGCGGTCCCTGTTCCTGTACGGGCTGTGCAACGGCTGGATCCGGCCGGGCCGCCCGGTCATCGAGGCCTCCAGCGGTTCGACGGCCGTCTCCGAGGCGTACTTCGCCAAGCTGATCGGGGTGCCCTTCATCGCGGTGATGCCGCGTACGACGAGCGCCGAGAAGTGCCGCCTGATCGAGTTCCACGGCGGGCGCTGCCACTTCGTGGACGACCCGCGCACGATGTACGAGGCCTCCGCGCGACTCGCTGTGGACACCGGCGGCCACTACATGGACCAGTTCACCTACGCGGAACGGGCCACGGACTGGCGGGGCAACAACAACATCGCCGAATCCATCTTCCGCCAGCTGGAGTTGGAACGCTTCCCCGAACCCGCCTGGATCGTCGCCACGGCGGGCACCGGCGGCACCTCCGCGACCCTCGCGCGCTACGTCCACTACATGCAGTACGACACCCGTATCTGTGTAGCCGATCCGGACAACTCCTGTTTCTTCCAGGGCTGGACCACCGGCGATCCGGACGTCACCTGCGACAGCGGCTCACGCATCGAGGGCATCGGCCGCCCGCGCATGGAGCCGAGCTTCGTGCCCGGCGCGATCGACCGGATGATGAAGGTGCCCGACGCCGCCGCCGTCGCCGCCGTACGCGCCCTGGAGCGGGTCATCGGGCGCAAGGCGGGCGGTTCGACCGGCACCGGTCTGTGGAGCGCCCTGAGGATCGTCGCCGAGATGCGGGAGCAGGGCCGCAGGGGCAGCGTCGTCACGCTCCTGTGCGACCCGGGCGACCGCTACCTCGACAAGTACTACTCGGACACCTGGCTGGCCGAGCAGGGCCTCGACAGCGCTCCGTACACGGCGACGATCGACACCTTCCTGGCCACAGGGCGCTGGCCCCTGTGACGACAGGATGCCGGCCCGTGTGACCACAGGGGCACCGAGACCGCCCGCCCGTCGGGCGGATGGAGCGGGCGGTCCGCATGGAGAAGGGACCGGCGGGATCTCAGCCGGCCGGTGCGTCCCCGTGGCCGGCCTCGCCCGCCACCACCAGCCGCAGGTGCTCCGCGATCTCGGCACGCGCCCCCGCCGGCAGCCCCGCGTCCGTCACCAGCGTGTCCACCTGTTCCAGCGTGGCGAACGAACTCAGGCCCACCACACCCCACTTGGTGTGGTCGGCGACCACCACGACACGCCGTGCGGACTGCACCAACCGGCGGTTCGTCTCCGCCTCCGCGAGGTTCGGCGTCGACAGACCCGCCTCGGCCGATATCCCGTGCACGCCGAGGAAGAGCATGTCGAAGTGGAGCGCCGCGATCGCCTGGTCGGCCACCGGCCCCACCAGCGAGTCGGACGGCGTGCGCACGCCTCCGGTCAGCACCACCGTCGCCGCGCCCTGCCGCTGACCGGAGGTGCGCTGCGCCGTGTGGAAGACGTCCGCCACCCGCACCGAGTTGGTGACCACCGTCAGATCCGGCACGTCCACCAGATGGTGGGCCAGCGCATACGTCGTCGTACCGCCCGACAGAGCGATCGCCGAGCCCGGCGCGACCAGCTGGGCGGCGGCCCGCGCGATGTCCTCCTTGGCGGTCAGCTCCAGCCCCGACTTGGCCTCGAAACCGGGCTCGTGGGTACTGGCCTCGACGACCGGGACCGCTCCGCCGTGCACCTTCTCCAGCATGCCCTGGCGGGCCAGCGCGTCCAGGTCGCGCCGGACCGTCATGTCCGACACGCCGAGCTTGCGGGTCAGTTCATTGACCCGCACCCCGCCGCGGCGCCGGACCTCGTCGAGGATCAGGGCGCGCCGCTGCTCCGCGAGGAGGTTCTGATTCTCGCTCACGTGTGCTCCGGTTCCTTTCGCCGCAAGTCGTCCGACCCGCCCCGGCGCACCCGGTCCGACGAGGAGGTTCGACCTGCCCGGTGCGCGGGCGTCCCAATCCTTTCACGGGTCGTTCGCCGAAGCGCCATCGCCCGGCCCGACGCGCGCATGCCAGGAACGCGCGCCCCGGCGCGCGCGTCCGTGTCACTCGGACCGGGGAGATCGCGCGCCAAGGGCTGTGCCGCGGGCCCCCGGCGGAGATCCTGGTCCCGCACCGGCCAGGACGACGGCGCGTCACAGGGGAGTGCGACGGTGGAACGGACACGACGGCACCCGACCGCGGACGGTCCGGACGGCCTGGACGGCCCGGACGGTCCGGACGGCCTGGACGGCCCGGACGGCCCGGACGGACGGGGTGGTCCGAAGCGGCCGGAGGGACCCGGCGGAACGGGCGGCCCAGGCGGCCCGGGCGGCCTGTGTGGTCAGGACAGCCCGGGCGGCCCGGGCGGAACGGGTTGCCCGAGCGGACCGGGCGGACCGGAGAACGCGCGCGGACCGCACGGCGCGGACGGCTCGCCCCAGGACGTCTCGCCCCCGGCCGGGGGCCCAGCCGCGCCGCCGGGACCGGCTCCGCCCGCGCTGGAACTCCTCGTCCACGGAGTCGGCGGCACCACACCCGAGGAGATGCTCGGCGACGAGCGCACGGTGCGGGTCACCGGCGACGACACCGCGGCCGTCTACCGGCGGGCCGCCGACGCCCACGCCGAGACCCGCCCCCCAGGGCGCCCCGGCCGCACGGTGCCCGAGGCGTACGTCTGGTCCAACCTCACCTCCGGCAACAGCAGCCGCGCCCTGTGGCTGTTGCTGCTGCCGTTCATGGTCGTCAACCTCGCCCACTGGATGCGCCCGGTCTCCCACGGACGCCCCCGCACCGTACGCCTGTACGGCCTGCTGGTCCGGCTGGCCGGACTGACCCTCACCGTGCTGCTCGTCGCCGCCGCCTGCGAGGTCGCGCTCGACCTGGCCGCCTGGCAGTGCGCGGGCACGCCCGCCTGCACCGCACGCCACTCCTGGCTGCGCTTCCTCTCACCCGCCGCCGGGGGCTGGTGGAGCCAGCCCGGCCGCCGGCTCGCCCTGGCCGCGCTGGTGCCCGCCGCCCTCACCGGCCTGCTGTGCCACCTCTCCCACCGGACCTGGAGCGCCTACGAGTCCCAGCAACCCCTGGACCCGGGACCCGAGCCCGAGGAGGAACCCGGCGGCGGCTCCCTGGCCCGGCCCGGCTTCTGGTACGGCAGGCGCCTGGTGGCCCGGCTGCGCGGCGCGCACACCGCCGCCGGACTGCTGACCGTCGCCGCGGCGGTCGCCGTTCCGGCCGCACGCTTCGACCGGCGGCCGTCCGGCCCCGCGGCGCCGGACGTCCTGGGATGGCTGCTGCAGGGCGCCCTGGCCGTCACGGCCGCGGTCGTGGTCGCGGTCGTCTGCCGCAGAGGCCGCAGCGAGCACCGCCTCGACCGGCGGCTGGACCACCGACTCGTACGGTGGCTGCCGCTCTGTGCGCTCGGCCTGCTCGTCCTCGCCCTCCTCTACGGCGGCTGGTCGCGCCCCGACTGGCCTTCCACGGGCAGGTTGCCGGGCGACGCCACCTTCGGCGCCCTCTCCCTCGTCCAGGGCGCGCTGGTCGTCGTCCTCGCCGTCACTGCGGCCGTACTGCACCGCGGCCGGCCCGCCGGGCACCGCCCCGGCACGCGAGGGGAAGCCCCCGGCGGTCCGCGGGCCGCGCTGCGCGGCCAGGGCGGGCCGGCGGTCGCCATGCTGGCCTGCGCCCTCGGCGCGGTGATGTCCGGCGGCGTCGCCCAGCGGGTGGCCGACTGGCTCGACGGCACGGGCGGACGGATCCAGGGCCCGCCGGTCCTGCTCACCTGGCAGGCGTCCGCCATCCCGCCGCTGCTCCTGTTGCTGCTGGTGCTCTGCGGACGGCTCGCCGGACGCACCCGGCGGCTGGCCCGCGCAGAGCGCGCCACGGTACGGCGGGACTTCCCGGGCGAGGCGGCCGACCGCGAGCGCACCCGCCGCATCGCGCGCACCCGCGCGACGGCCACCCTCACCGACGCCGGTCCCCTCGTCATCGGCGTCACCTCCGCCGCCACCCTCCTGCTCGGCACGGCCGCACTCGTCGGCGCACTCGGCACCGGCCTGACCCCGGCGCAGGCGGCCGAGGACGCCCACCCCGCCGTCCAGGGCGCGGCCCAGAGCGCGCAGGCACTGGGGTCCTGGCTGGTCGGACTCGGGTTCATACTGTTCGTCACCTGGGGCCGACGCGCCTACGAGGACGCCTCCGCCCGGCGCACCATCGGCATCCTCTGGGACGTCGGCACCTTCTGGCCGCGCGCCGCCCACCCCTTCGCCCCGCCCTGCTACGCCGAACGCGCGGTGCCCGACCTCACCTGGCGGATGGCGACCTGGACCCGGGCCACCGGCGGCCGTCTCGTCCTGTCCGGGCACTCCCAGGGCAGCGTGCTGGCCGCCGCCGCGGCCTGGCAGCTCGCCCCGTCGGCCCGCCGGCGCGTCGCGCTGCTCACCTACGGCTCCCCGCTGACCCGCCTCTACGGCCGCTGGTTCCCCGCCCACTTCGGGCCGGACGCCCTCACCGGCCTGCACCGGGACGTGGTCTGCTGGCGCAACCTGTACCGGCTCACCGACCCCATCGGCGGACCCGTCCGCCTGCCAGGAGACGGCGGCCCGGAGGTCGACCGCGGCCCGCTGAAGGACCCGCTCGCCTACGGCCGTACGGCACAGCACCCGCTGCCCGCGCCGATCCTCGGCCACTCCGACTACCAGGCCGACCCGGCCTTCGCCGAGGAACGCCGCACCCTGCTGGCCCGGCTGCACCCGGACCTGCCCGCACCCCGTCAGGAGACGGACGCCTCGGTGAGTCCGGGCGGCGCGCCGCACACCGCCGGCCCGCCGAGCGGCGGCGGGGCTCAGGGCAGCTCGGGCAAGTCCTCGGCGTAGAGCAGCGTCAGATCGTCGGTGTCCGGGTCGTCGAGCTGGGCCACCCGGCTCGCGTGCCGCTCCACCATCGCCTCGAACGTCTGGCGTGCGGTGCGCCCGTTGCCGAACGCGGCACCCCTGGGAAGCTCCGCGAAGTACTTCAGCAGCGCCTCCGCCGTGCCCCCCGCCAGCCGGTACTCGTGGTCCTCGGCCTGCTGCTCCACGATCCGCAGCAACTCCTCGGGACCGTAGTCGCTGAAGGTGATGGTGCGGGAGAAGCGGGAGGCCACACCCGGGTTGACGGACAGGAACCGCTCCATCTCGGCCGTGTAACCCGCGACGATCACCACGACCGCGTCGCGGTGGTCCTCCATCAGCTTCACCAGCGTGTCGATGGCCTCCTTGCCGAAGTCACGCCCGGCGTCCTCGGGGGAGAGCGCGTACGCCTCGTCGATGAACAGCACGCCGCCGCGGGCCCGTTCGAACGCCTCCTGGGTGCGGATCGCCGTGGAGCCGATGTGCTCCCCGACCAGGTCGACCCGGGACACCTCGACGAGATGGCCCTTGTCCAGGACCGCGAGAGCGGCGAGGATCTCGCCGTACAGCCGGGCGACCGTCGTCTTGCCGGTGCCGGGGGAGCCGGTGAAGACGAGATGGCGTTTGACGGAGGCGGCCTTGAGACCGGCCTGCTGCCGACGGCGGCCCACCTCGATCATGTCGGTGAGGGCGCGGACCTCCCGCTTGACGCTCTCCAGTCCCACCAGCGCGTCGAGTTCACCCAGCACGTCCTTCGCCGTGCGCACCGGGCGCCCTTCCTCCGGCGCGGGCGGCAGCGGCTCCGGAGCGGTGCTGCGCTGCCCGGGGATCGAGCCCAGCAGACCCGCCGACGCGGTGACGGGCTCGGGCGTCTGCACGGCCGTCTCCCTGGCCGCGGGCGGGCGTACGCCTCCGCTCTCGTCGCTCGTGCAGTCCTCGACCACCGGCCCCGAGCCGGGCGCCGCCTCCTGCCCGCCGTCCGCGAACTCGTACCCCCCGCGCGCGCACCGCTCCGTGCGGCACTTCTTCAGTGTCGTACGGCAGCCGTCGATCACATGGAAGCCGTAGCCCGAGCTGCCCGTGACCCGGCATCCCAGGAAGCTGCCCCGGCCACCGGCGGAGACGTAGAAACCGGCCTCGGCCGGGGAGACGACCGTGCAGCGCTCGATGGTCGGATCGGCGCCCTTGGTGACGATCACGCCGGTCTGGGTGGCGTCCACGGTGCAGTTGGCGAGGGTTCCGCCGCTGCCGTGGTCACGGAACCACGCCCCCGTGGCCGCCTCCTTGATCCGGCAGTCGTCGAGCTGCGCGGTGGCGCCGTCGCTCACCGACACGGCGGTGTTGCGCACCTGGGACAGGTCGCTGTCGACGACGTCCGCGCGGGAGCCGCGGTCCAGGACGAACAGGGCGTCCGGCACGTCGTGCACCCGGCAGGAGTCGAGGACCGCGGTCGCGCCGTCACTGACCCACACGGCCGGGTAGTCGCCCGTACTGTCGGAGATCTCGCACTGGTTGGCGTCCACGCGGGTGCCCGGGTCCCACACCGACAGGCCGTTGCGCCCGAACCGGCGCACCGTGGTCCGGGTCAGCGTCAGCACGGAACGCGACCGCAGGTCCACCGCGTTCTCCGGGATGTCGTGGAGCCGGCAGTCGGCGAGGGTGAGCACGGCGTCGGTGTCGAGGGTGACGCCGTCCGCGGTGGTGCGGTGCACCTCGCAGTCGGTGAGGTGCGCGGTGGCCCGCCCGGTGACCTGCACGCCGCTGCCACGGACCTCGTAGACCTCGCAGCCCACGGCCTCCAGGGCGGAGTTGTCCCCGGTCACGGTGATGCCCGGACCCGAGGTGTGGTGGATCCGGCAGCGCTCCAGGCGCGGACGGGCGCCGTCGCGCACGCCCACGCCCGACTGCCCGGCGGCCAGGACCTCGCACTCCTCGAACACCCCGCCGCCCGAGCCGAGTACGGCGATGCCGACCCCCGCCGGATTGTCCACCGTGCAGCGTCGCACCGTGGGGCGGGCGCCGTCGCGCACCTCGATGCCGGACGCCGAGCGGGTCACGATCCGCACGTCCCTCAGCTCCGGTGTGCCCTCCTCCACCAGCAGCGCGGGCGCCGTGGTGTCCTGGCCCTCGACATGCAGGTCCTGCACCACGGCGGAGGCGCGCACGGTGAGCGGCACGCCGTCCACGGGGGCGATGCGCACCGAGCCGGGGGAGCCCTCGGGGCCGCGCAGGGTCACCGCGCGCTGGACGACGAGGTTCTCGCGGTAGGTGCCCGGGGCGACGGTGAGGACGTCGCCGTCCGCCGCGGCCTCCAGGGCGGCGGCCAGCGATGCGTACTCACCCGTGCGGCGCCGCCACCGCGATGTGCCGGTGTGTGTCACCTGGACCGTGCCCTGTGCCATGGCGTTGCCGTGCCCCCACCTCGTCGTACTGATGGCTCGTTCACCTTCGGGGCGCCGCACCGGTGCCGGGACCGGGGCCGTGCTCAGCCCTTCGGGCCGCCGCGCGCACGCGCGCGGAGGGTTGCCGAACGCGTCGGCCGGTCCACCGTAGCGTGTGCGTGGACGGTCGGTTGACCGGAGCCGGAAGGCCGTCAGCTGCCGGTGCCGGTGCGGCCCCAGTCCGGACCGGCGCGGTCCCAGGCCTGGTCCCAGCGCGCGTACCTGCGCCGGACCAGGCGCCACAGGACCAGTCTGCGTATGCCCTCGGTGAGGCCGGCCGCCACCAGGGCGCTGCCGATGCCGGCCAGCACCGCGTGCGTGGTGGCGGTGGCGGAGTCCAGGGGGCGGGGCACGGTCAGTCCGTGTCCGTCGGTCCACAGGGCGAAGTGATCGCCGGGGTGCGGGCTTCTGAGGCCGGTGGTGACCGGGCCGCGCCGGGCCGTGCCGTCCGGGCCGGTCCAGTCGGCGACGACGCGGCTGCGCACGTCCCGTCCCGTCGCGATCTCCGGATCGGGGGCCGGGGCGGAGGCGGTCAGCTTGCGTACGACGGTGGCCACGACGAGGTGCCGGGTCTGATGCTGGTCGCGCGCCGACTGCTGGAGGGCGTCCTGGGTGAGGGAGCCGACGAGGGAACCGAGCACGGGGGCGGCGACCAGGATCAGGAGCAGCGCCACCAACGCCAGCCAGGATTCGGCCAGATCGGTCGTGCGCCGCAGCGGATTGTGCCGCCAGCGCCAGAGTCCGCTGATTGCTCGCACTGGTGCGCACCCCCTTCCCGCTCCGTGATAACCCCCGGCGGAGCCGTTCATCCGTGAAGCCGGTCGAAGAGAGAGGGAAATCACCTCCGGCCGGCCTCTCTCATGAACCTCTCACGAAACCCCAACGAGCGGTCCACCGCCACGGGTTCCCGGGAACGGGGCCGGAACTCACTCGAGGATCGTGAGCGGGTCGCCGACGCGGAGGGTGCCGGCCGACTCGGGCACCAGGTTCTGCCCGAAGACCAGGGAGCCGCCGAAGCGGCGGTGGCGGCCGAGGGTGCGCAGGGGTTCCTTGCCGCGTTCGGCGGTGGTCTGGTCGGTGGTGGTGACCACGCACCGGCCGCACGGCTTGGCCACCCGGAAGGTGACCTCTCCGATCGCGATGCGCTGCCAGTCGTCCTCGGCCCAGGCGGCGGTGCCGGTCATCACGGCGCTCGGCCGGAAGCGGTTCATCGGCAGCGGGCCCTCTTCGGCGTGATCGCCCTCGGCGATCAGCGAGTTGAGGGAGTCGAGCGAGGAGAGCGTCGTGATCAGCAGCGGGAAGCCGTCGGCGAAGCTCACGGTCTCCCCGGGCCGGGCGTAGTCCGGGTCGACGGGCCGCCGGCCGGCGGGGTCGTCCATGTGGACGAGGCGCACCTCGGCACCCACGAGGGCGCTGCACCAGGCGTGCGCGGCGGCACCGGCCGCCACGGCCTCCACCTTCTCGCCGAAGATGTCCACCGTCACCGTGGCCCCCGGCTGCGGCTCGGGCTCGACGTGCGGATCGAGTCCGGGCGCGGACAGCCGAAGGCCGCCGCCGGGCGACAGCTCGGCGACGGCCTTGGCCAGATGTGGCTGCTGGCGCTGGGTGACGACCTTTCCCCCGTGGTCGATCACTGCCCAGCGCCGGTCCCCGGCCAGCCCCCAGGGCTCCACGACGGCCTCCGTCAGCCCTACGGGCCGGAACGCCTTGACCGGGTGGATGTGTATCGAGTGCAGTTCCGCATTCCCCATGACCTCATCCTGCCAGGCGGCACGGACAGCCGGGGGAAAGGGTCAGTAACCGCGGTACTGCTGGTTGTTGTACGGGTCCTGGTACGGGGCCGCGCCCGGCCGCGGGGCCGCGGGACGCATCGCCTCGTAGCCGGTGCCGTTGGCCATGGGACGTGGCATCTGCTGCTGAGGGCCGGGATATCCGCGCGGAGCGGAGGCCTGCTGCGGGATGTAGGCCGCGGGCGCTTGCTGGAGGGGGGCGGGCTGCGGCGCCTGCTGGTAGCCGTAGCCGGGCTGGGACGGGGCTGCCGGGAGGGCGGGCAGCGCCGAGGGGAGCGCGGGCAGGTGGCTTCCCGCGTGGCTTCCCGTGTCGTACGGCGCGGGGACCCGGATCGGGGCGATCTGCGGGGTGCCACGCTCGGCGACGAGCGAGTCGTAGATCGGGGTGTCCGGGAAGGAGGCGGAGTAGTAGCCGCCACCATAAGTGGAGCGGGGGGAGGTCATGGCACATAAGTTAAGCCCACGATGTGCTGGTTGGGGAGACCGATAAGAGGGTTGTTTTCCGTGTCGGCGGTGACGCGGGATCCCCAATCCGAGCGAACTTGAAAAAAAGGGGCGCAACGGCGGGTTTGGATCGTGTAAGGAGCAGGGTTCTGGGGCGTTACCGGGGGTCGGCCGGGCGACTTCCGCCGCTCCGCCTGAGAGTTCGGCCCCGCCGGGCATAGGTTGGGCGGGGAGCGATCGACGCGGTGCCGGGAACCGGGAGACGGCCCGGCCGAGGTGAGGGGGCACACATGTCCATGCCGAAGGGATCGAACACACCGGTGCCGACCACGGCTCTGCGCGTCGAGGTGGGCCGGCGTTCCGGTCCCGGCGTCCCCGACGTGGACGCCTCGGCGCTGCTGCTGGCGTCGGGCGGAAAGGTGCGCTCCGACGGGGACTTCGTCTTCTACAACCAGCCGGCCCACTCCTCCGGGGCGGTGCGCCACGAGGGCAAGCGGGACGCCGCGGGACAGGCCACCGACACGCTCGTCGCCGACCTCGCGCGCGTGGAGGCGTCCATCGACCGGGTCGTGCTCGCCGCGTCGGCGGACGGCGGCACGTTCGGACAGGTACCCGGCCTCTACATCGAGGTGCGCGACGCGGCGGCGGGCACGGTGGTCGCCCGCTTCGACAGCACCGGGGCCGGTGTCGAGACCGCCTTCGTGCTGGGCGAGTTCTACCGCCGCCAGGGCGCCTGGAAGTTCCGCGCCGTGGGCCAGGGGTACAGCAGCGGGCTGGAGGGCCTGGCGACCGACTTCGGCATCACCGTGGACGAGCCGCAGCACGCCGCGCCGCCCCCGGCGCCGGCGCCCGGCCGGACCCCGCCCCCGGCACCGTTCGGCGGCCCCGCCCCCGCTCCCGTCACGGCCCCGCCGCCCGTCGGCCCCCCGGTCCCCCTGCCGCCGCCCGTCACGGCCCCCGCCCCCGTCCCGCCGCCTCCCGCCGCGCCCCCCGTCCGCCTCAGCAAGGTCACGCTCACCAAGGCGGCACCCTCCATCTCGCTGGCCAAGCAGGGCGGCACCTCGGGGGCCATGCGCGTCAATCTCAACTGGCAGGTGCGCAAACAGTTCAGCGGCTGGACGGGCAAACGCGGGCGGGCCGTCGCGATGCACGCGGACCTGGACCTCGACCTGTGCGCCCTCTACGAACTCGCCGACGGCCGCAAGGGCGTCGTCCAGGCTCTCGGCAACGCCTTCGGAGCGCTGCACCGGCCCCCGTACATCCACCTCGACGGCGACGACCGCACCGGCGCCGCGGCCGACGGCGAGAACCTCACCATCAACCTCGACCACACGCACGACTTCCGGCGCATCCTCGTCTTCGTGACCATCTACGAAGGCGCCCGCTCCTTCGCCGACCTGCACGCCACGGTCACGCTCCGGCCGCAGCACGGAGCGCCGGTCGACTTCTCCCTGGACGAGTGCACGGTGCCCTCAACGGTGTGCGCCCTCGCCCTGATCACCAACACCGGAGGCGACCTCGTCGTCCAGCGGGAGGCCCGCTACCTCGTCCCCGCGCGCGGGGTGAGCCCCCAGCGCACCATCGACCACGCCTACGGCTGGGGCATGAACTGGACCCCCGGCCGCAAGTGAGCCCCCGCCCCCGTCCTCAGCCCTCCTCGGGCACGGCGCCGGGACGCGTGTAGGTGCGGCCCTTCCAGGCCGCACCACGGCCCCGGTAGTGCTGCACCGCCGAGTCCACCGTCATCAGCAGGTACAGGAACGCCGTGAAGGGCAGCAGCGGGGCCAGCCACAACGGCTGGCGGTAGTACCGCACCATCGGCACGTACGTCGCCGTCATCACCAGCCAGGCCGCGCCCCCGGCCAGTGCGCTCGCTCCGCTGCCCGAGGCGAGCCCCGCCACCAGCGCGACCGGTGGCAACAGGTACACCAGTGCCAGTCCGGCGACCGTGCCGATCAGCAGCAGCGGATTGTGCCGCAACTGCGCGTACGCGCTGCGCGAGACCATCTGCCACAGGTCGTGCAGCCGCGGGTACGGACGCACGCTGTCCACCCGCTCGGCGAGCCCCAGCCAGATGTGCCCGCCGCCGCCCTTCACCGCCCGCGCGAGCGCCACGTCGTCGATCACGGCGTGCCGGATCGCGTCCGGGATCCGCGCCCGCTCGGCCGCGTCGGCACGCAGCAGCACACAGCCGCCCGCTGCCGCCGCCGTCCGCCCGCCCCGCCGGCCGATCCACCGGAACGGGTACAACTGCGCGAAGAAATAGACGAACGCGGGAACCACGAGCCGCTCCCACAGGCTCTCCACCCGCAGCCGCGCCATCTGCGAGACGAGGTCGTAACCGCCGCCGCGCGCGGCGGCCACCAGCCGGCGCAGGCTGTCCGGGGCGTGCGCGATGTCCGCGTCCGTCAGGAGCAGGTACTCGGGACCGCGCGCGCGGGCCAGTGCGACGCCATGCCTCACGGCCCACAGCTTGCCGGTCCACCCCCGCGCCGGCTCGCCCGGCGAGTCCACCGTCAGCGGCAGCCCGCCGCCGCGCCGTGCCAGCTCACGGGCGAGTTCCCCGGTGCCGTCGGAACTGCCGTCGTCGATCAGGAAGACCTCGGCACGCCCCGGATAGTCCTGGGCGAGCAGGGAAGGGAGGCTGCGGCCCAGGACGGCGGCCTCGTCCCGCGCGGGGACCACGACGCACACGGACGGCCAGTCGCCGGGCGCGGGTTCCTCCCGCGGCGGCAGTCTCACGTCCGTACGCCAGAAGAATCCCTGGCCGAGCAGGAGCCACAGCCAGGCGGCGAGTGATCCGACAGCGATCCACATGATCACGCTCACCCCCGCAGTGTGCCCCACCCGGGCGGCCCGTTCGAGGGAATCGTCTATCGTGGCCGGGTGAAGATCGCGCTCATGGACTCCGGAATCGGGCTGCTGGCGGCCACCGCCGCGGTACGGCGTCTGCGGCCCGACGCAGATCTCGTGCTGTCCCTCGACCCCGCCGGGATGCCCTGGGGACCCCGCACCCCGCAGGATCTCACCGCGCGCGCCCTCGCCGTCGCCGAGGCCGCCGCAGCGCACGGTCCACACGCCCTGATCGTCGGCTGCAACACCGCGACCGTGCACGCGCTGACGACCCTGCGCCAGCACCTGGAGCCGGGCCTCCCGGTCATCGGTACCGTCCCCGCCATCAAGCCGGCCGCCGCCGGTGGGGGACCGGTCGCCATCTGGGCGACGCCCGCCACCACGGGCAGCCCCTACCAGCGCAACCTCATCCGTGACTTCGCCGACGGCGTACCGGTCACCGAGGTGCCCTGCTGGGGCCTGGCCGAAGCCGTCGAGCACGCCGACCAGGCGGCGATCGACGAGGCCGTCACGGCCGCCGCCGCGCTGACGCCCGAGGACGTCACGACCGTCGTCCTGGGCTGCACCCATTACGAACTCGTCGCCGAGCGCATCCGTTCGGCCGTGCAGCGGCCGGGGCACCCCCCGCTCGTCCTGCACGGCTCGGCGGGCGCCGTCGCCGCGCAGGCGCTGCGCCGGATCGGGGCCCGGCCCGAGCCGCGGGCCGCGGCCGACGGAACCGTGACGGTGCTGCTCAACGGGCAGGAGGGCGCCCTGCCCGCCCCGGCCCTGGCCTACGCGGAGGGCCGTCTCCTCCAGGCGGTCACCCCCGCCCACTGACGCACGGGGGCGCGGCGGCCGCCGCGGGCCGCCGCCGAGCGGCA
The DNA here is from genome assembly GCF_042268205.1 of Streptomyces sp. NPDC056160. NCBI lineage: Bacteria > Bacillati > Actinomycetota > Actinomycetes > Kitasatosporales > Streptomycetaceae > Streptomyces > Streptomyces sp. NPDC056160. The sequence continues at coordinate 115,253 of NZ_JBHJUW010000005.1, read as the reverse complement.
CGGGACACTCCCTGTGTGCGACGCGCTACCCAGGCGGCGAAACCTGGGTAACCTCGATGGCATGAGGGACCACTCCCACGTCGAGAACGGCCCGCATCCCGAGGTGTGGACGGGGCGCGCCACCAACCGGTTCCAGTGGCTGCTGGCGCTCGTAGGCGCCGCCTGTCTGGCGCTCGGCATCGAGCTGGCCGTCGACTCCGCCTGGAGTTCCGGGGTGCCCGCGCTGGTGATGTCCGTCGTCGGCTGCATCGCGGCCGGACTGCTGGTCCTCTTCGGCACCCTCGCCTTCGTCCATGTCGCGCTGAAGGTCGACAAGGAGTCCCTGGAAGTGCGCTGCGGCCACATCGGGCTGCCGCGCCGCCGCATCCCGCTGGCCCATGTGGCGGGCGCCGAGTTCGCACCCCACGTCACCCCGCGCCACTGGGGCGGCTGGGGCTACCGCTGGCGGCCCGAGAAGGGCACCGCGGTGGTCGTCCGGCGCGGTGAGGGCATCGTGCTGAGCCTGTGGGACGGCCACACCTTCACGATCACCGTCGACAACGCCGAGTCCGCGGTGCGCGTGATCAAGGACCGTCTGCGCCCGCCGACGCCCGGCCGGGCCTGAGCGGCGGCCCGCCACCCGCGCCCACACCCCCGCGCGCGGGGAACGACGCGGCACTCCGGCCCCGGCGGCCCGGCGCCTGCCCGCCCGCCGGAGCCCGCCGACCGCCCCGCGAACCGCGCTGCCAAGGGGAACGTCAGCCGCCGTACACTCCCGGGGTGACCGTCACCGCAACTTCCGTCGACGAGTCGGACCGGCTGCATCCGCGGTCCGCCCGGGCACTCTGGCCGACGAGGCTCGTACGACTCGTACCCGCCGCCGTGGCGGCACTGTCCGGCGTGCTCCTCTACGTGAGCTTCCCGCCGCGCACCCTGTGGTGGCTGGCCCTGCCGGCCTTCGCCGGGTTCGGCTGGGCGCTGCGCGGCCGTGGCTGGAAGGCCGCGCTCGGCCTCGGATACCTCTTCGGCCTCGGCTTCCTGCTGCCCCTGCTGGTGTGGACCGGCGTGGAGGTCGGCCCCGGACCCTGGCTGGCGCTGGTCGCGGCGGAGGCCGTCTTCGTGGCCCTGGTGGGCGTGGGCATCGCGGCGGTGTCCAGGCTGCCCGCCTGGCCGGTGTGGGCGGCGGCCCTGTGGATCGCCGGTGAGGCCGCACGCGCGCGCGTGCCCTTCCACGGCTTCCCCTGGGGCAAGATCGCCTTCGGTCAGGCGGATGGCGTGTTCCTGCCGCTCGCCGCGCTCGGCGGCACCCCGGTGCTCGGCTTCGCGGTGGTCCTGTGCGGCTTCGGCCTGTACGAGGCCGTACGCCTGGCGGTCCAGGGACGGCGGACCCGGACGGTGCGCCGGTCGGCCGCCGCCGTCGCGCTGCTCAGCGTGGCCGTGCCGGTGGCGGGAGCGGTGGCCGCCCGCACCCTCGTGAGCGACAAGGCCGAGAACGGCACCGCCACCGTCGCCGTCATCCAGGGCAACGTGCCGCGCTCGGGTCTGGAGTTCAACGCCCAGCGCCGCGCGGTGCTCGACTACCACGCGCGGGAGACCGAGCGGCTGGCGGCGGAGGTGAAGGCGGGCAAGGCCGCCCGCCCCGACGTCGTGCTCTGGCCCGAGAACTCCTCCGACATCGACCCGATGACCTATCTCGACGCGCGGATGGTGGTCGATCAGGCGGCCAAGGCGATCGGGGCCCCGATCTCGGTCGGCAGCGTCGTGGAGCGCGACGGCAAGCTGTGGAACGAGCAGATCCTGTGGGACCCGGCCGAGGGACCCGTGCAGACCTATGACAAGCGGCAGATCCAGCCGTTCGGCGAGTACCTGCCGCTGCGCTCGCTGCTCGGCGCGATCAACAAGAACTGGACCTCGATGGTCCGCCAGGACTTCAGCCGCGGCACCGAACCGGGCGTGTTCTCCGTCGCCGGCACCCGGATCGGCCTGGCCACCTGCTACGAGGCCGCCTTCGACTGGGCCGTGCGCGACACCGTCACCCACGGCGCACAGATGATCTCCGTACCGAGCAACAACGCGACCTTCGACCGCAGCGAGATGACCTACCAGCAGCTGGCCATGTCCCGCATCCGCGCGGTCGAACACAGCCGTACCGTCACCGTCCCGGTGACCAGCGGCGTCAGCGCGATCATCATGCCCGACGGGCGCATCACGCAGAAGACCGGCATGTTCGTCCCCGCCCACCTGGTCCAGAAGGTGCCGCTGCGCTCCTCGCGGACGCCCGCCACCGAGCTGGGAGTCCTGCCGGAGATCGCCCTCGTGCTGGTCGCGGCCGGCGGCGTGGGCTGGGCGATCGGGGCCGGTGTGCGCGCTCGGCGCGCCCAGGACGCGTGACCGTACGCCGGACGTACGCCCCCGGCCACCCCACGGTCAGTGCGCTGGGCGCCGGCCGGGGCCCGTTAGGGTCGGTCCATGGCCACTCCTGACTTCATCCGTACGATCCGGGCCGCCGCGGGCAACCAGTTGCTGTGGCTCCCGGGGGTCACCGCCCTCGTCTTCGACGACGAGGGCAGGGTCCTGCTGGGCCGCCGCTCCGACACCGGCAAGTGGTCGGTCATCGGGGGGATCCCCGAGCCCGGGGAACAGCCGGCCGCCTGCGCGGTGCGGGAGGTGTACGAGGAGACCGCGGTGCACTGCGTCACCGAGCGAGTGGTCCTGGTCCAGGCGCTGGAGCCCGTCACCTACACCAACGGCGACGTCTGCCAGTACATGGACATCACCTTCCGCTGCCGCGCCGTGGGCGGCGAGGCACGGGTCAACGACGACGAGTCGCTCGAAGTGGGATGGTTCGCGGTCGACGCGCTGCCCGCCCTGAACGAGTTCGCGCTGTTCCGGATCAAGCAGGCCCTGTCCGACGCCCCCACCTGGTTCGACCCTGCCGAGCCTGACGTAAGCATGGGTTGAGCCCAGGTGTGGCGGGGCGGGGGCGCTGCCTGAGGTCGAGTCATGATTTCGTCCGGTCCGCCCCCGCCCCCGAAAGCCCCCCGCTCGACCTCGGCGGCCGCACCGCGCTCGTCACGGCCGCCGCAGGCGCGGCCAGAGCCGTGGACCGGGACGATCGTCCGCCACGCGGCGGCTTCCCGGCCGGGGATGCCATGACCGTAGGACGGGCGGCACCACGTTCGGCGGCCTCCGGCAGGGACGATGGCGGGGGCGGGGCAGGCGGGTGGTTGTGGCAGGTCCGGCCGTCAGGCCCAGATCGACTGCGCGAGGGCAGCCCCGGTGAAGGCCGCGCCTAGACCGCCGACGATGCTGGCGACCGCGTTGGCCGCCGCGAAGAAGCGGGCGCCTTCCTCCGCCAGTCGCAGGGTCTCGTACGACAGCGTCGAGTAGGTGGTGAGCGCCCCGCACAGTCCGGTGCCGAGCAGCAGCTGGACGTCGGAGGAGGCGCCGCCCGCGAGGACCGCGCCGGTGATCAGACCGAGGGTGAGACAGCCGGCCATGTTGACGGTGAAGGTGCCCCAGGGGAAGACGGTGTCGTGCCTGGCCTGGACCGTGCGGTCGGTGAGGTAGCGCAGCGGGGCACCGATCATGGCACCGACGACGACGAGCAGCCAGTTCACGCCGTTCCTCCGTCCGATCCCCCGGCGGGGGCGCCCCCGGACCCGGCCGGTCCGGCAGGTGCGGGGCGGTGCAGGACGACCTCGCAGTCGTCGAGGACCACCAGGCCGTCGGTGACGAGCTCGTCGAGCTGGGGGAGGAAGGCGCGGACGCGCTCCTCGGTGTCCACGATCACGACGGCCACCGGCAGGTCCTCGCTCAGCGACAGCAGCCGCGTGGTGTGGATGAGCGAGGACGCGCCGAAGCCCTCGATGCCGCGGAAGACGGAGGCACCGGCGAGGCCGGCCCGGTGGGCCCGGTGCACGATCTCGGAGTAGAGGGGCCTGCGGTGCCAGGTGTCGTTCTCGCCGATGAGGATCGTCAGCCGCAGGGCGCTGCCGGTGAGCCGGGTCATCGCTTCCTCCGCCGGATCACGCGGCGGGTCAGGCCGGCCGTGGTCCACACGGCCGCGAGCGCCGCGAGCATGGTGGTGGCGAGGTAGGACAGCCCCGTGGCGGCGCGGCCCTGGTCGAGGAGGCGCTGGATGTCCACGGCGTAGGTGGAGAACGTGGTGAAGCCGCCCAGCACGCCGGTGCCGAAGAACGGGCGGACGAGCCGGTGGGCGGCCCACACGTCCGTGATGACCACCATGAAGACACCGATGACGCCGCAACCGATCACGTTCACGAGGAACGTCGTCAGGGGGAACGTGCCGGTGGCGGTGGGCCACAGCAGCGAGGCCCCGTAGCGGGCCGTCGCTCCGACGGCGCCGCCCGCCGAGACGGCAGCCACGACCGGCCACTGCCCGGCCGACGGCTCACGCCGCCGCGCGGGCCCGCGCAGCTCGACGTCGGGGTCGACGGGTTCGCCCAGCACCCGGGGTCGCGCCTCTTCCATACGGCAGTACTCCTACTCGGACGGCGCCCGGTACGTCTTCGGGCGCACGCGCGTCGCAAGCAGGGACCGTTGGCGGCGTCGTCGCCGCGGTTGGGTGCGGCGGGCCCCACCGCCGCGCGGCGCAACAGGACGTCGCCGCCCGGCCAGCCTACCGTGCGCGCGGGCCCCTTTCACGGCCCGGGACCCCGGCGCGCGGGGCGGGTCACGAGCGCGCCGCCGTCACCGAATGCCCCGGGGGCACCGGCCGGCGGGCGAGATCGAGAGTCCAGTTCTGGCCCACCAGGTCGTGACCGAAGCTGTGGTGCGGTTCCTCGTCGGTGAGGCGAAGCCGAACGCGCGGTAGATCCGGCGCGCGGAGACCAGTACGTCGTTGGTCCACAGCGTCACCTGCTCGTAGTCGGCCCCGCGGGCGAAGTCCAGGCAGGTCTCGACGAGGCGGCTGCCGACGCCCAGCCCCCGGGCGGCCGGGGTGACGAGCAGGATGCGCAGCCGGGCCACCGCGGGGGTGTCGCCGGACACGAGGAAGACGCAGCCGACGCGTTCGCCGTCGGCCTCGGCGATCCAGCCGGCCTCACGGGCCGGGTCGTGTTCCGCCGCGTACTGCGCGACGATCGCGGCGACCAGGGCCTCGAAGTCGGTGTTCCAGCCGAACTGCCGGTCGTACACCTCGCCGTGCGCCATCACCACCCAGCCGAGGTCGCCGGGGCGGCCCGCGCGGCGCACGGTGACCTGCGGCCGGTGTTCCCGCTGTGCCATGGCTCGTCCTCCTCCCGGTGACCGGGCTGCCGGTCCGTCCGGTGACCGGGTTGCCCGTCCGTCCGGTGACCGGGCTGCCGGTCCGTCCGACGGCTCGTACTGACACGACTGTTTCAGTAACGCTAGGCTAGCCGCATGTCCCCGCGAGTGGCAGCCCCCTCCGCACGGCAGACCGAGCTACTCGAAGCCGCCTACCGGTACGTGCTCGCCCACGGCCTGGCCGGTCTGTCCCTGCGTCCGCTGGCCACGGCCGTCGGCTCCAGCCCCCGCGTCCTGCTGTTCCTCTTCGGCACCAAGGACGGGCTGGTGCGGGCGCTGCTGGCCCGGGCCCGCGCCGATGAGCTGGCGCTCCTGGACGACCTCAGGCGGGCCGGCCGGCCCGTCGGACTGGCTCCGGCCGTCGAGCGGGTCTGGACCTGGCTGGCCGCCGCCGAGCACCGACCGCTGCTGCGGCTGTGGGGTGAGGCGTACGGCCGTTCCCTCGTCGAGCCCGGCGGAGCGTGGGCCGGGTTCGCCCGGGCCACCGTGGACGACTGGCTCGACGTGCTGGCGGCCTGCCAGCCCCGGCCGGAGCGTGACGGCGAGGACGGCGCCGCCCGCCGCACCCTGGCACTCGCGGTGCTCCGGGGGGCGTTGCTCGACCTCCTCGCCACCGACGACGAGCAGCGGGTCACCGCGGCCGTCCGGCATCAGCTGGTCCTGCTGGGCGGCTGAGGCCCGGGCGGCCGTCGCGCCGTCGCGTCGTAGCGCCGACGCGACGGCCGGATGCGGGCCCCGCCTCACCTCGACGCCCGCGTGCCGTACGGCCTGCGGGCGGTCACCGGCGGCCTGCGCCTGCGCTTGCGGCTGCGCCCGTGGTGGCGGTCCGCGCCGACCACCTGCGCCTGCTGCTGTCGGGTGTCGTCCCAGCGCTGCCCCGGGTCAGGACCGATACGGGCCGGTAGGGCAGCAAGGGCCTCGGCGGGGCGAGGCCGCCCCCGCCCCGCCGCCCCGGCACTCACGAGTACTTCTTCAACTCCCGCCGTGCCAGCGACCGCTGGTGCACCTCGTCCGGGCCGTCCGCGAGCATCAGCGTGCGCGCGCCGGCGTACAGCTCGGCCAGTGGGAAGTCCTGGCTGACACCGCCGGCGCCGTAGAGCTGGATCGCCCGGTCCAGGATGCCGACCACCGCGCGCGGAGTGGCGATCTTGATGGCCTGGATCTCGGTGTGGGCGCCCCTGTTGCCGACGGTGTCCATCAGCCAGGCCGTCTTCAGCACCAGCAGCCGCAACTGCTCGACCTGGACGCGGGCGTCCGCGATCCAGTTCTGGACCACGCCCTGCTGGGCCAGCGGCTTGCCGAACGCCGTCCGGGACACCGCCCGCCGGCACATCAGCTCGACCGCCCGCTCGGCCATGCCGATCAGCCGCATGCAGTGGTGGATGCGGCCCGGACCGAGGCGGGCCTGGGCGATGGCGAAACCGCCGCCCTCCTCGCCGATGAGGTTCGACACCGGGACGCGCACGTGGTCGAAGACGACCTCGGCGTGGCCGCCGTGGTAGTGGTCCTCGTACCCGAAGACCTGCATCGCCCGCTTCACCGTGACGCCCGGCGTGTCGCGCGGCACGAGCACCATGGACTGCTGGCGCCGGATGTCCGCCCCGTCCGGGTCGGTCTTGCCCATCACGATGAAGATCCTGCAGTCCGGGTGCATCGCCCCGGAGATGTACCACTTGCGGCCGGTGACCACGTACTCGTCCGAGCCGTCGGCGGCCCGCTCGATGTGCGTGGTGATGTTGGTGGCGTCCGAGGAGGCCACCTCCGGCTCGGTCATCGCGAACGCCGAGCGGATCTCACCCGCGAGCAGCGGCTGGAGCCACTGCTTCTTCTGCCCCTCGTTGCCGAACTGGGCCAGCACCTCCATGTTGCCGGTGTCCGGGGCCGCGCAGTTGGTCGCCGTGGGTGCCAACTGCGGGGAGCGGCCCATGATCTCGGCGAGCGGCGCGTACTGGAGGTTGGTCAGACCGGCGCCGTGTTCGGCGTCAGGAAGGAACAGGTTCCACAGGCCCTGCCGGCGTGCCTCGGCCTTGAGTTCCTCCACCACCGGGGGGTTCTCCCACGGCGAGGCGAGGCGGGCGCGCTGCTCGTGGGCGGTCTTCTCGGCGGGGTGGACGTACTCGTCCATGAACGCGAGAAGCTTGGCGCGCAGTTCCTCGGTGCGTGCGTCGAACGCGAAGTCCATGACGATCAGCCCTCCCGGAGGCCTTCGTGGAAAGTGGTCAGGCCGTGCTGGACGAAGACGGGGACCAGGTCACCGATGCGGTCGAAACCGCGGCCGACCGTCTGGCCGAGCGTGTACCGGTAGTGGATGCCCTCCAGGATCACGGCGAGCTTGAACCAGGCGAACGCCGTGTACCAGGAGACCGCGGACACGTCGCGCCCCGAGCGCGCGGCGTACCGCTCGATCAGTTCGGCGGGCGAGGGGTGCCCGGGGGCCTCCGCGGTGGTGGACACCGGCGAGTCGGGCATGCCCAGCGGGCTGCAGTACATGACGAGCAGGCCCAGGTCGGTGAGCGGGTCGCCGAGCGTGGACATCTCCCAGTCGAGGACGGCACTGATCCGGTCGTCCGGCCCGATCAGCACGTTGTCGAGCCGGTAGTCGCCGTGCACCACGGCGGGGGCGGGGGAGGCGGGGAGCGCGTGTCCGAGGGCGGCGTGCAACTCGTCGACGCCGGCCAGGTCGCGGTTGCGGGAGGCGTCCAGTTGCTTGCCCCAGCGGCGCAGCTGCCGGTCCAGGAAGCCCTCGGGACGGCCGAAGTCCGCGAGGCCCACCTCGCCGGGATCGACCCCGTGCAGGTCGACGAGGGTGTCGACGAGGGAGAGCACCGCGGCGCGGGTGCGTGCCGCGCCGAGCGGCGCGAGCTGGCCCGCGGAGCGGTACGGGGTGCCCTCGACGAACTCCATGACGTAGAACGGCGCGCCCAGCACCTCCTCGTCCTCGCACAGCAGCACGGTGCGGGGCACCGGCACGCGCGTCGGGCGCAGTGCGCTGATCACGCGGTGCTCGCGCCGCATGTCGTGCGCGGTCGCCAGTACGTGCCCCAGCGGAGGCCGCCGTACGACCCAGCGGCTGGTGTCGTCCGAGACGGCGTACGTCAGGTTCGACCGGCCGCCCTCGATCAGCCGGCCGGTCAGGGCGCCCTGGACCAGACCGGGCCGCTCGCGGTCGAGCAGGCCGCGGAGCCGGTCGAGGTCGAGTCCGGGCGGGTGGTCGGGGCTCATCCGGCGCTCCTGGGGCGGGTCGGGGCAGGTCCCGACCATCATGCCGACTAGTCGGTATGTCGTCCAGGGTGCGTGACGGGAAAGTGATCCGCGTCTCGGGCGGCACGTCCGCGAACCACGCGCATCCCCTCGGGGGCCGCCCCTGCAACCGTAGGCCGCGGTGATCGGGAGGGCCGCAGAAGCTGTGCACCGCAGCTCCCCCCTCCGGGGCCACCCCAGCCGTGGTCCGCAGCACCCCCGAGGCCGCGCAGCCGTGGTCCGCAGCATCCCGAGGCCGCGCAGCCGGGGGCCGCGACGGCGCCGGGAGCGCCGCAGGCCGCAGGGCCGCGGTGCCCCCGGCGCACCGGTGACGCTCAGTCCGTGCCGATCCGGTCGTACGGGGCGGGAGCGCGCCCCGGGTCCGCCGCGTCCTGCCGCCCGGGGCCGTACGACGTCTGGGGTGTCCGGGGCGTCTGAGGCAGGGCGGGCCGGCGCGGGCGGACGGGCCACCACAGGGCGCGGCCGAGCAGCGCCGCCAGCGCCGGAACCAGCGCGGTCGACAGGACGAACGCCGACAGCAGGATGCCGAGCGCCGTCGCGAAACCGATCTGCTGGGTGGCGGGTGAGGGGTTCACGGAGAGGCTGCCGAAGGAACCGGCCAGCACCAGACCGGCGGTGGCCACCGCCGGCGCCGTGTGCCGTACGGCACGGGCGACGGCCGAGCGGGCGGGCCCCGGGCGCCCCATCTCCTCCCTGATGCGGTCGCTCATGAGGATGTTGTAGTCCGTGCCCAGCGCGACCACGAACAGGAAGAGCACCAGGGGCAGGGTGAAGTTGACGCCGGGTTCGCCGCGCAGGTGTTGGAAGACCAGGGTGGAGGCGCCGAGCGTGGCGGCGAAGCCGAGACCGACGGCGAGCATCAGCACGGCGGGCGCCAGGACGCTGCGCAGCAGGACGAGCAGGATCAGCGCGATCAGCGCGGCGGCCACGGGGAAGACGAGTTGCAGGTCCTCGGAGACGGCGGTGGCGATGTCCGCGAAGATCGCCGCCGTGCCGCCCACGTGCGCCTCGCCGCCCGGGGGCGTGTGCCGCGCGACGGTCGTCCGCACCGGCCCGGAGACCAGGTCGCGTGCCTTCCGGCTCTGCGGGTCCGCGGTCAGGTAGAGGTCGATCCGGGCGGCGTCGCCCGCCTTGTCGAAGACGGCCGGGGCCACCTGGCCGACGCCCGGTGTGCGGCCGAGCGCCCGGGCCAGTCCGTCGACGCCCTGCCGGTCGAGGGGGCGGCCGTCCTTGCTGGTGACGTAGACACCGGTCGGGTCGGAGACGCCGGCCGGCAGGGCCCGGGAGATCTCCGCGGCCGTGGCGGCGGCCGGGGTGCCGGTGGCGCCGCTGCCCGTGCCGTAGTCCATCTTCATGCCGACGGTGCCGGCGGCCATCGCGCCCAGCAGTGCGACGGCACCGACGGTCACGGCCACCGGCCGCCGGGCGACCGCGGCGGCGAAGCGCCCGGCCGTACCCTCGCGCGGCTTGCGCCGCAGCGCCCGGGAGGGCCAGAACATCCTGCGCCCGGCCACCGCCAGCAGGGCGGGCATGAAGGTGAGACTGGCCAGCAGCATCACGAGGACGGAGATCGCGATGGCGGGGCCGAGCACGCGGAACTGCCCGAAGCTCGCCACGCCGAGGGTCGCGAAGGCGGCGACGATGGTGAGGGCCGCCGAGGTGATCGCGGAGCCCACGCGCCCGGCCACCTCACCGGCGACCCCGCGGGCGTCGCGGTCGGGGTGCGCGCGCAGCCGCTCACGGAAGCGGAACAGCAGGAACAGGAAGTAGTCGATCCCGATGCCGAGCAGCACCACGCTGATCAGCGACGGCGTGGACGGGTCCAGCCTGACCCCGGTGAGCAGCGCCGTGCCGACCACGGCCCCCGCGGCGGCCCCGCCGACGAGGCTGACCGCCAGCAGCGGCAGCAGTGCCGCCATGACGCTGCGGAACACCAGGACGTTCAGCAGTACGATCAGGCCGACGGTGAGCAGGCTCGCCACGGTGCTGACGGTCTTCTCCGCCTCGTCGCCGTCGACGGTGTCGGCCAGGCCGCCGGTGAATCCGGTGCGCAGCCCGTCGTGCGCGTACGTTCCCGTCGCCGCCTTGCGGAACTCCTTGAAGACGTTCTGCAGACCGGGATCGGTGGAATTCCCGGAGAGTCCGACGGGGAACAGGATGAAATCGCGGTGAGGGGCGACCGTTCCCGGGCCTATCTTCGGTGTCTGGGAATGGTCCTCGGTGAGGAAGTCCGGCTGGTCGGCGGTCTTCGGCATGACCACCCGCTGCCGGCCCAGGGCCGCCGCGGCGGCCTGGGCCCGTCGCTGGTCGGCCGCGTCGAGCGGCTTGCCGTCGGTCCGCTTCACCAGCATCGTCACCGAGTTGGCGTCCGGCTTGATCCCGAACTTGTCCTCGGCGACCTTCAGCGCCGCCGCGGAATCGTACTTGTCAGGCAGGAAATCACCGAGCTGGCTTTCCGTCGCACGGAACATCAGCGCCTGACCCACCAGGGTGAGTCCGATTCCCAGCAGTACCCAAAGGGTGATGACCTTCCACGGATTTCGCGTGGAGTATCCGGTCAGGGCGCGTATCACGAGACTCCCGTTCGATGTGATCTCTGACAGTGCCCCTCCAGGGAATCAGCGGAATGCGCGGAGATCGTCCGAGCGCGGGATGAAAAGCCGCAGGGGGCCGTGGGGCCGGAGGTGCGGCGGACCGGGACCGTGGTCCTGGTCCGGTCTCGGCCCTGGGGCGGAGACCGGGCGCGCCTTCCGCTGCGACAATCGACGGGAGCAGAGCAGGGAGCAGAGCATCGGGGCCCGGCGGGCCGCCCGGGACCGCAGCGGCGGGGAGGAACACCATGGCGACGCGCCGCAGCACCACGGCACAGACCCGCCGTAACACCAGGGCACAGACGCCCCCCGGCACCGAGCCGCCGCCCCCCGACGCCCGGACCACGCGCCCCCGCACCGAGCCGCCGCGCCTCGGCCCCGACCGGGCGCGTCCCGGTGCGGAGGTCCCGCGCCTCGGCCCCGCCGTCCGGCGCGCCCTGCCGGACGCCGACGCGCTGCCCTGGACCCGCAACGACGCCCTGGTGGCCGTCGGCGCGGCCGTCGTGGACCTCGTCGGCTACACCGCGTTCCCGCAGATCACCGGCGTACCCGTGTCCAGCGTCGGCGTCCTGCTGCTGGTGGTGTCCGCGCTGCCCCTGCTCTTCCGGCGGCGCCGTCCGCTGACTGTCATGGCCGTCGTCCTGGCGCTCGGCGCGCTGCTGAACCTGACGGCGCCGATGGACCAGCACTTCGGCGCCGTCCTGGCCGTCGCCCTGTACTCGGCCGTCCGGGCAGGCCGCCCGTGGGCGACGGCCGCAGCAGCGCTCGGAGCTGTCGGCACCAGCTTGCTCACCCCGGACCTCTCCTCCGCGCCGGGATGGCTGAACGTGAGCAGCGCCTGCCTCGCCGCGGGCCTCATCGTGGCCGCCGCCCTGGTGATCAACCGCTGGCAGCAGGAGACGGAGGCCAACCGCCGGCTCCTCGCCGACCGGGCCGTGGCCGAGGAACGCAGGCGGATCGCCCGGGAGCTGCACGACATCGTCGCCCACCGCATCACCACGATGCAGCTGATGGCGGGCGGCGCCCGCGCCAACCTCGACCACGACCCCGGCGTCGTCCGCGACGCCCTGGTCACCCTGGAGGAGTCGGGACGGCTGGCGCTGCGCGAGATGCGGCAGCTCCTCGACGTCCTGCGCGCCGACGACGACACGGCGGCCGCCCGCGACGGCGCCCCGGAGGCCCCGCAGCCCGGCCTGGCCGATCTCGACCGCCTGGTCAAGGAGTCCCGGCAGGCCGGGCAGCCCGCCGGCCTCGTCGTCGACGGCGAGCCCCGGCGGCTGCCCCCGGTGGTCGGGCTCACGCTGTACCGGATCGCCCAGGAGGCGCTGACCAACGCCCGCAGGCACGCCGGGCCGACCGTCCCGGTGGAGGTCCGTCTGGCCTGGCTGCCGGAGCGGGTGTCGGTCTCCGTCACCGACCGGGGCGCGGAGGACGCGGAGGCGCCCGCCCCGGCGGGCGGCGGCAGCGGATACGGTCTGATCGGAATGCGGGAACGTGTCGCCCTGCACGGCGGCACGCTGGAGGCCGGTCCGCTGCCCGGGGGCGGTTTCCGGGTCCTGGCGAGCCTGCCGCGGGAACCAGGGACCACGGAGGAGCGGGGACCGGGCAAGGACCGGGCGAGGACAGGGAGGGACGACGGTGACCGAAGCCGCGACCGGGGCGACTGACACCATCCGCGTGCTGATCGCTGACGACCAGCCGCTCGTCAGGCGTGGTCTGGCGCTGATCCTCGGCCCCGCCCCGTCCGTCACCGTGGTCGCCGAGGCGGAGAACGGGGAGCAGGCCGTCGCGCTCGCCGCCGAACACCGCCCCGACGTCGTGGTGATGGACATCCGCATGCCGGTCCTCGACGGCGTCGCCGCCACCGAGCGGCTCGCCCGCGAGCTGCCCGAGTGCCGGGTGCTCGCGCTGAGCACCTTCGACATGGACGAGTACGTGGTCGCCGCTCTGCGCGCCGGTGCCTGCGGCTTCCTGCCCAAGGACAGCTCGCCCGAGGAACTGGTCGCCGCGATCCGCACCGTCCGATCCGGTGAGGCAGCCGTCGCGCCGCGCCTGCTGACCCGGCTGATCTCCGCCTACGTCAGGTCCGGGTCGGCGGCGCCCCGCGACCGCCGGCAGGCCGCCCCCGAGACCGTCGCCGGCCTCACCCCGCGCGAGGTGGAGGTCTGGCGGCTGCTGGCCACCGGCCTGGACAACAACGAGATCGCCCGCGCCATGGAGATCAGCGTGTCCACCGTCAAGAACTACATCACCAGCGTCTTCGACAAGCTAGCCGTCCGTGACCGGGCACAGGCGGTCATCGCGGCGTACGAGTCGGGTCTGGTGGAGGTCCGGCAGCCGGCCGACGCGGACTGACACCGCGGCCGACCGGCGGAACTCCACGGAAGGCCGGAAGGCCGGAAGGCCGGAAGGCCGAGAGGACGGACAGCCGGAAGGCAGGAGGCCAGAAGGACGCAAGGCGAGGAGGACGGAAGGCCGAGGCCCGGGAGAAGCGGGACCACGCGGTCCGAGCCCCGGTCGGGACCGCGCGGTCCGCACGCCGCCCACCCTCCGCGGTCCCGTCCCCGCTCCTGCCCTACGGCTCGGGGGGCCCGTCCGGCGTCCGGGTCACCGGGCCGGTGTTCCGGGCGGCGGCCGTCAGCCCTTGCGGGTCGAGCACCTGATCGCCGTACAGGTCCGCCAGCCAGGTCGACTGGTAGATCGTGTCGAGATAGCGCTCGCCGAGGTCCGGGGCGATGGCCACCGCGGTCAGGTCCCGCTCGTCGTGTTCGGCCAGCCACGCCATGGCACCGCTGACCACCGTGCCCGTCGAGCCGCCGAAGAGGAAACCCCGCCGGGCCAGCCGGTGGCAGGCGCGGATCGTGTCCGCCTCCTCCACCTGGATCACCTCGTCGACGTAGGACTCGTCGAGCAGCGGCGGTCGCATGCTCATGCCCAGGCCGGGGATCATCCGGCGGCCCGGCTTGCCGCCGAAGGCCACCGAACCGACGGTGTCCACCGCGACGATCCGCACCGGCCGGTGCCACTCGCGGAAGTACCGCGCGCACCCCATCAGGGTGCCCGTGGTGCCCGCGCCGACGAACAGCACGTCCAGGCGCGGGAACTGGCCGGCGATCTCCGGTGCCGTACGGCGGTAGTGCGCCCCCCAGTTGCCCGGGTTGGTGTACTGGCTGAGCCACACGTACCGCTCGTCGGAGGCGCACAGGGCGCGCACGTAGTCGATCCGGGCGCCCAGGAACCCGCCGTTGGCGTCCAGGTCGGCGATGACGTGGACCTCGCTGCCCAGCGCCTCCATCAGCAGTCTGGTGGACAGGTTGCAGCGGGAGTCCGTGACGCACAGGAACCGGTAGCCCTTGCTGGCCGCGATCATGCTGAGCGCGACGCCGAGGTTGCCGGACGAGGACTCGATCAGCACCGAGTCCTCGCTCAGCAGCCCGTCCCGCTCCGCGGCCTCCACCATCTCGATGGCGGCCTTCAGCTTGATCGAGCCCGCGAAGTTGAAGCCCTCGCACTTCAGGTAGAGCGAGCGTCCGAAGATCGGCCGGAGGTCGACGTAGAGCTGGCCTTCGTTGAAGGCGTGGGGAGCGGAGATGACGGGCACGCTAACCTCCTGATGCCGGGGCCGAGGACCGGGGGGACGGACGTTCAGCCGTACCGGCGCAGCTCGTGGAAGAAGTCGTCGACGACGTGGAGGTTGCCGGCCCGGGCAACCTCGCCGTGGACGTAACCGCCGACGGCGAGGTCGAGGACCCCGAGGCCGAACGGGGAGAAGATCACGGTCCGGTCGCCGGGCGGTTCCACCCGCCCGGTCAGCACGTCGTCGAGCGTGCCGTCCAGGAAGTCCCGCCCGCCGGTGAGCTGTTCGGCCAGGTGCGGCGAGGTGTTCGCCTTCAGGCAGTGCTCGACGTCGTCGACGAAGTTGGCCGACTCCAGCAGGATCCGCGGGTCGAGGTCGCGCAGCGACACGTGCAGCACCACCGGACGGTGGTCGAACCAGGCCGGGTCGGTGACGTGCGGTTCGCCCGCGACGGTTGCGAAGACGACGAGGTCACTGGAGCGGATCAGCTCCTCCGGGCTGTCGTGCACGGTGACCTGGGGGCGCTGTCCGGCGGCTTCGGCCGCCTGGCGCAGATAGCCGCAGAAGCCGGCCGCGCTGTCGGCGGAGACGTCGTGCACGCCGACCGAGTCGAAGT
Source organism: Streptomyces sp. NPDC056160 (assembly GCF_042268205.1). NCBI lineage: Bacteria > Bacillati > Actinomycetota > Actinomycetes > Kitasatosporales > Streptomycetaceae > Streptomyces > Streptomyces sp. NPDC056160. The sequence goes on along the minus strand of NZ_JBHJUW010000005.1, from coordinate 99,940 downwards.
TCCAGCCGGTGCCGGCGAGGAACGTGTGGATGTACCGGGCGATCAGGCCGGTACCGAAGAAGCCGATCCGGGCCGGGCGCGGCCGGGTCCGGGTGAGCCGGTCCGCGGCCAGCGCGGCGGACGCCGCCGTCCGGGTGGCGCTGATGATGGAACTCTCCAGGCAGGCGAACGGATAGCCGGTGTCGTGGTCGTTGAGGATCAGCACCGCCGAGGCCCTGGGCACCCCGGCCCGCACGTTCTCCGGGAAGCTGGAGATCCACTTCAGCCCGTCCACCCCCACCGGCCCGCCGACGGACGCGGGCAGCGCGATGATCCGGGAGGTGGGCCGGTCGGGGAAGCGCAGGAAGTACGACGGCGGGTTGACCGTCTGCCCGGCGCCGTGCAGCCGGTAGGTGGCCTCGACGAGTTCGACGATCTCCTTCTCGCGGCCCTCGAGCGCCTGCTGCACCTGGCCGCCGGAGATCACGGCGAAGGACGGCACGCGCGCCGGGGCGCCGGCGGGGGACCCGGTGGCCGCGGGGGACGTCACGGAGGTCATCGCCGCTCTCCCTCCTGGTTCGGGGCGCCGTCGGCCAGCAACCGCGGCTCGGCCATGGCCACCAGCACCCGCCGCTCGCCGGTGAAGGCCTCGCGGCTGTGCGCGGTACGGATGTTGTCGACGAGCATGAGGTCACCCGCCTGCCAGGGCTCGCGCCGGGTGTGCTCTTCGTAGGTGGCGTTGAGCTGCTGGACGACGTCCTCGCCGATCGGGGTGCCGTCGCCGTAACGGGTGTTGAACGGCAGGCCGTCCTCGCCGTACTCGTCCACCAGGTACTCGCGCACCTCCGGTGCCAGCGTCCACTCGTTGAGGAACGCGACCTGGTTGAACCAGCAGCGGCGGCCGGTGACGGGGTGCCGTACGACGGCGCTGCGGCGCTGGCGGGTGCGCAGCGATCCGTCCTCGCGCCAGTCGAACTCGATGCCGTGCGCGCGGCAGTAGTTCTCGACGGTCTCACGGTCCTCCGTGCCGAACGACTCGGCCAGCGAGGCTCCGATCTCGTCGTTGTAGCTGCGGGTGAGCAGCCAGCCCTCGCGCTCGAAACGCTGCGTCAGCGCGGCCGGCAGCGCCTGGAGCACCTGCTCCGCGTCCGCCACCGCGGTGGCGCCGCCCTGGGCGGGCGCGGTGAGGCAGGCGAACAGCATCAGGGAGGGCACCCGCAGCGCGTAGCTCAGCTCGTGGTGCATGCACATCGGCTGGTTGTCCGGCCAGGCGGTCGAGGAGTACAGCCCCAAGCCGTAGGACTGCCGGACGGCGAACGCCTCGCGCTCCGCCATCGGTTCACCGGCCAGCGCGGTGAAGACGGCCCGGACCTGCTCCTGCTCCCTGAGCCCGAGGCCGCGCACCAGGATCGCGCCGTGCTCGGTGACCTGAGCGCGCACCGCCTCGCGGTACTGGGCCGCCCACCCGGCCGCGTCGGCCTGCGGCTCGACGTGCAGGACCGGCGGCCGGTCCGGTCGCAGCTCCACCTCCAGCAGTGACGCCGGGGACGAGAACGACATCTCGGTGTTCCTTTCGTCGGGTGGTGTGGTCGTGGGCCGGCGCGGTCAGGAGGACGCCAGCAGTTCGGTGGCGCCCAGGACGGCCCGTGCCGCCCCGTTAGGCCGGGTGCGCGGGAAGTAGTGGCCGCCGTCGGGGAGTTCGTGCAGGTCCACCTGGTCGGCCAGGAACCGCCAGGCCTGGTGGTGTTCGCCGTACCCGGCGGTGTGCGGATCGTCGGCGGCGACGACCACGGTCACCGGTGCGGCGAGCCGCACCGCGGGCCGGTCCTCCAGGGCGGCGGCGAAGTAGCGGTGCGCCGAGACGCAGTCGTGCCGGTAGGCCGCGCCGATGTGCTCGGCATGGGCCGTGTTCAGTTCGCCCAGCTCGGTGTAGCCGCTGTCCGCGCTCAGCCGCACGGCGATCTCCGCGTTGCCACGCCCGGTCAGCTCCGCGACGGCGGCCTCGCGTTCGGCGGCCGTCCCCGGCAGCTGGGCCCCCAGGAACACCCGCACCACCCGCACCCCGCGCTCCTCCAGCCGCCGTGCCGTCTCCACGGCCAGGGCGGCCCCGGAGGAGTGGCCCCACAGCATGACCTTCGCCAGGCCGCGCCCCTGGATCTCGGCCACGACCCGCTCGGCCACCTGCTCCAGCGGGGCGAAGGGCTCGTCGGCGGCGGCCAGGTCGTGGCCCGGCAGCTCGGCGGCGTACACCGCGAGGCCGCTGCCGGCCAGGGCGCTCGCCATCGGCCGGAAGTTGACCGCGTTGCCGCCCGCGTACGGGAAGCACACCAGGGCGCAGGCGCCGGCCTCCGCCCGCGCCGACAGCGGCTGCAGCAGCTCCGAACGGTTCGGGGAGGCACCGTCGAGGAGCGCGGCGAGGTCGGCGAGCACCGGATGACGGGTGATGTCCTTCAGGGAGACTGCCCGGTCCAGGGCGATGGTCAGTCTCACCGCCGACAGCGAGGTGCCGCCGGAGTCGAAGAAGTGGTCGCCGCGGCCGATACGGTCCCGGGGCACCGCCAGCAGTTCGGCCCAGGCGTCCGCCAGCCGCCGCTCGGTCGCGGTGCGCGGAGCCTCCTTCGTGCCGCCGCCGGCGGTGTCGTCCTCGGCGGTCCGCTCGGCCAGCGCGGTCAGGGCCTTGCGGTCGGTCTTGCCGTTGGCCGTCAGCGGCAGCCCCTCCTGCCAGTGGAAGGCGCTGGGCACCATGTACGCGGGCAGCACGGTCCCCAAGGCCTGCCGCAGCTCCTCGGCCTCCAGCCGCCGCCCGGTGTAGAAGGCGACCAGGTGGGCGCTGCGCCCGGCGAGTTCGGCGACGACGACCGCGCCGTCCCGCACCCCCTCCACCCGCAGCAGCGCGTTCTCGATCTCCCCGATCTCGATCCGGAACCCGCGGATCTTGACCTGGCTGTCCCGCCGGCCGAGGAACTCCAGTTTGCCGTCGGGGTGCCAGCGTCCCCAGTCGCCGGCGAGGTAGAGCCGTTCGTCCGGCCGGTACGGGTCCTGCCGGTACGCCTCCCGGGTGCGCTCGGGGTCGTTGACATAGCCGCGGCCCACGCACACCCCCGAGAAGGCGATCAGGCCGGGCGCGCCCAGCGGCACCAGGGACAGGTGTTCGTCGACGACGAGGACCCGCACGTTGCCGACGGGACGGCCCAGCAGCACCCGGTCCGGCACCGCGCGCATGACCTCGTGGTTGGTGTCGTCCGAGGTCTCGGTCAGGCCGTAGGCGTTGACCAGGGCGATGCCCGGTTTCAGCGCGAACCAGCGCTGCACCAGTTCACGTTTGAGCGCCTCACCGGTCACCGACACACAGGCCAGGTCGGGCAGGTCGCGCGGGTGCCGTTCCAGGTAGGCCGCCACCACCTCCAGGTAGGAGGGCACGACCTGCGCCACCCCGACCCGGCCACGCTCCAGGGTGTCCACGAACCGCTCGACGTCCACGACCGCGTCCTGCTCCACCAGCAGCGTCCGCCCGCCCACCAGCAGCGCGGCCAGCAGCTGCCACAGCGAGATGTCGAAGCACTGCGGCGCCGTCTGCGCCACCACCGTCCGCGGGCCGATGCCCAGGTCGTCGATCTTGGCGTGCAGGTGGTTGAGCATCCCCGCGTGCTCGCACATGGCGCCCTTCGGCTCGCCCGTGGAACCCGAGGTGAAGTAGATGTACGCCAGCCGGCCCGGTCCCACGTCGAGACCGAGGTCGCCGTCGGCGTGGTCCTCGGCGTACGCGGTGTGGACCAGCAGCTTCTCGATGCCCGGGGCCCGCGTGGCCAGCGCCTCGTCCAGGGTGGCGGTGCTGTCCGGCTCGGTGAGCACGATGCGGCAGTCCGCCCGGGTGAGGGTCGCGGCGATCCGCCCGGCCGGGAAGTGCGGCTCGATCGGCAGGTAGACACCGCCGGCCTTGAACACCGCGAGCACCGACGCCAGCCAGTCCAGGTCGCGTTCGGTGACCACCGCCACGACGTCCTCGGGGCCCAGCCCCCGCGCCAGCAGCGCCCGCGCCAGCCGGTTCGCGCGGGCGTTCAGCTCCCCGTACGTCCACGAGCGCTCCCCGTGCACCGCGGCCACGGCATCGGGACGGTTGCGAACCTGTTGCTCGAACAGCTCGTGCGCCCGCGCGTCGGGCAGCACGCGCTCGGCTCCGGCCAGTGCTTCGAGCTGCTCGCGCACCTCCTCGGCGGACAGCAGGCTCTGCCGGGCGTGCTCGGCGTCCGCGTCGGCGGCCATCAGTTTGAGCGCGGTCAGGTGGTAGCCGCAGATCCGGGCGGCCGCCGAGGCGTCCAGCACGTCGGTGCGGTACCGCAGCCGCAGCGCCATCCGCGCGTCCCGGTCGGACCAGGTCACGGCCAGCACGGTGTCCGGGGGCAGGGTGCCGCCCGCCCCGCCCTCCCGGCTGCCCTCGGGATCGCAGACCACTTCGTACGCCGGTTCGGTCAGCCCCAGCTCCCGGCGCAGCCCGCCCACGGGAAAGTCGCGGTGCGTCAGCAGGTCCGCCTCGACGCGGCGGGCGGCGCGCACCACCCCGCGCCACGTCGGGGGCGCGACCGTCAGCCGGCAGGGGAGCGGGTCGCCCGCGCCCGCCGCGTGACCGGTCACCACGTCGGGCTCGCCGCAGAGCGCGGCCAGCACCTTGGCGTGGGCCGCCAGCAGTACCGCGCTCACCGGCACTCCCAGTTCGGCCGCCAGGGCGCGCACCGCCCCGGCCACCTGGTCCGGCACCGTCTCCTCGTGCCCGGCCACGCCGGGCACCGGCCGCGGCGCCCACCGGGGGACGGGGGTGAGCCCACCGGCGGTCAGCACATCGGTCCAGTAGTCCCTGTCCGCTGCCACGAGCGCTCCCATCGAATGACCCTTCCTCAGTTCTCCGTCGGGGCGGCGGGATTTCCTCCCCATTCCGCGTTCGGTGGGACTTCCTCGCCCTTCATCAGGAAGGAGTCGGGTGCGATCACGGCCGAGTCGCCCAGCGTCACGCCGTAGTGCACGTGCGCGCCGACGCCCAGCGTCACGCCCGCGCCGAGCGTGGTGCGGTCGGACTTGAAGGTGCCGTCCTCCTGCGAATGGCACTGGATCTTGCTGCCCGCGTTGAGGGTGCAGCCGTCCCCGATGGCGGCCAGCGTCCGCTCCGTGATGAAGCAGCCGTCGTCGAAGACCCGGCGGCCGATGCGCACCCCGGCCAGCCGCCAGACCAGGCTCTTGAACGGTGTGCCGTTGAAGATGGCCAGGTAGTGGTCCGGCACCTTCCACACCCGCTCGTGCCACCAGAAGTACGGGTCGTAGATGGAGCACAGCTTCGGGCGCAGCGCGCGGAAACCGGTCAGGCAGCGCTCCAGCAGGACGTAGAACGCGGTGGTGAAGACCAGGGTGAGGGCCAGGTAAGCGCCGATCACGATGTGCCCGAGCGTGCCGTACAGGCCGGCCGAGGCGAGGCCGAAGGCGGTGAGCAGCGCCGTGTGCAGCCAGCGCATCAGGAGGTGCAGGGCCATGGAGCGCAGGTTGTAACGGTTCTTCGCGGCGAGGCTGCGGTGCAGTTCGTCACCGGTGCGCAGGTGGTCGAAGCGGGAGTCCCGCTCGACGGACCGGGGGATCTCGAAGCACGGTGAGCCGAGCAGTCCGACGCCCTCGCGGATCTCGCCGTCGAGGGGGACCATCACCTTCGTCGCCAGCAGGCAGTTGTCCCCGGTGCGCGCCCCGGCCGGGTAGGCGATGTTGTTGCCGAGGAAGTTGCGGGCGCCGATCGAGGCCCGGCTCATCCGGAAGGAGGTGGAGGAGTAGTCGGCGTTCAGGATCGACAGGCCGTCGGCCACCATCGTGCCGCTGCCGACGGAGACCAGGAACGGCGAATCGTGCTGCACCTCGGTGCCGAAGTTCGAACCGGTCTGCTCCACCCGAGACAGGTCGTACCCGATGCCGCGCAGGTAGGGGACGATGTACGAGCTGTCCCCGAACAGCCAGGTGAAGAACCTGACGTTGGTCAGGCCCGCGATCACCCGGTGCGCGGCGTAGTGGAAGCCGTAGAGCGGGTAGACCCGGTCGGGCCTGACCAGCAGGCGCAGCACCCGCGGCACGGTGCACAGGGTGAGGAGGCCGAGCAGGACGGCCCCGAAGAACAGCACCGTGGAAACGAGCAGGGTGTCGGTGAGGAACTCCCCGGCCGAGGTGCCCCGGGTCTCGGCGGCCATGCGTTCGCTGAGCACCGGGACTTCCGCGAAGAGCATGTACACACCGCCCACGGCCAGCGGCAGGTAGAGGAGGAAGAGCTGGAGCAGGGTGGTGAGCGCGAAGCCGGCCCGGCGCAGCGTGCCGCACCTGGCCGGCGGGACCCGCACGTGATCGACGCGGGTCGGCTGGGCCGGGGACCCGTGCCGGCGCTCCCCGGCCGGGATCTCCTGGCCCCGGTACAGGGCCGAGGCATGGCCGAGCTGGGCGCCGTCGCCGAGGGCGGTGTCGATGTCGAGCACCGTCTTCTCGCCGACGAAGGCGTCCCGGCCCAGGGTGATCCGCCCGGTCTGGATGGTGCCCGCGTACGCCCGGTAGCCCAGGAACGTGGCGTCCTTGCGGATGACGGTGCCGGCTCCGACGGTGAGCAGGTCGGTGCAGACCGGCACGGACCGGGAGAGGATCGTGACGTCCTTCCCGATCCGCGCGCCCAGCGCCCGCAGGTACATCACGTACAGCGGGTTGCCGACGAACAGCACCATGGGATTGGCGTGGAGCAGCGACTTGACGATCCAGAAACGCAGGTACGCCATGCTCCACACGGGGAACTCCCGCGGTTTCCAGCGGCCTACGAGAACCCATTTCACCAGTACGGGGAAGGCGCACAGGGCGACGAACCCGATCGCGCCGCACAGGAAGGAGCGGGCGTAGATGTGGAGGAGGCCCGAACCCGCGGCGACCCAGTCGTAGGCCTGGGCGGTGGCCACTCCGATGACGAAGGAATAGCCGAGGAAGACCAGTGCCTGCAGCGCTCCGCACACCACGTGGCTCCCGGGGTCCGGCGGTGCGGTGCGGGCCGGAGCCGGTGCCGGGGTGGCGGCCGCGGGGGCCGGTGCGGCGGGGGGCGGGGGAGCGGTGGCCGCGAGCGCGGTCGCCAGCTCGCGGAGGGTGGGGTGCCGGTAGATGTCCTTCATGGACACCGACGGCAGGTCCGGGTGTTTCCGCACCCGGGCGCAGAACTGGGCCATGACCAGGGAGTTGGCGCCGAGGTCGGTGAAGAAGTGGCTGTCGGCCGGTACCTGGTCGGCGTGCACGAGGTCCGCCAGGATGCCGGCGAGTTCACGCTCGGTGTCCACCGCCGTCGGGTCGGCGTTCACGCGCCGGGCGACGGCGGATTCGTCCGGCCCGGGCATCAGGATGTCGGCAGACTTCTCCACCATGCGAGCTCCCTGAGGAAAGGTCGAAAACCGTCGGCCAGGGGTGGCCGGTCCCCGAGACCGTGCGTTTTCGCCTGATCACGAAACCATGGATCAGTCTTGTGCCGTGTGCGCGGGGTTGCCACTCGGGTCGGGCGTGCCGATTCACCGGCAAGCCCCTGCCATAGTGCTGTTTTGGCGGCCCCTGGCGGGGCGGAAAGCGGGCAGGTATCACCCGTATGGAGTTCACTCGCGGCAGGTGTGCGACCCTTCGGAGTGGTTTGCGCGGGGCCGGGAACCGGCCGAGTGGCCCACGGCGGCCTCGGCGCGCAGACTGAGCTGAGACGCGGGGCCGCGACTGGGCAGTGACGCGGGGCCGCCCGGAGCAGGACCGTACCGGCCCACGGGCCGGACCGTTCGTCGAGGGGGCCGCTATGGCCGTAGAGATTCCGCCTTTGATCGCACCCTCGCGGCTGAGGCGCCGTGGGGGGCTGTGGGGCGAATGCCTGGCCGAGTTCCTGGGGACCCTCGTCCTCATCGCCTTCGGCTGCGGCTCGGTCGCCATGACGGTCGCGGCGCTGCCGGGTTCGGGCCGGACCGAGGGACCCACGACCTTCTTCCTGGGCGCCGGCGACTGGCTGCTGATCGCCTGGGGCTGGGCGTTCGCCGTGGCCTTCGGCGTGTACGTGGCCGGCGGTGTCAGCGGCGCGCACCTCAACCCGGCGGTGACCCTCGCGTTCGCGGTGCGGCGCAGGTTCCCCTGGGCGAAGGTGGTGCCGTACTGGGTCTCACAGGTGGTCGGCGCCTTCGTCGGCGCGGCCCTGGTGTACGGGGTCTACCACGACGCGATCAACACGTTCGACCATGCGATGAAGGGACCGAAGACGCACGGGCACACCGTCGCGTCCTTCTCCATCTTCGCCACGTTCCCGGCGCCGTACTTCCACGGGGGCTACTGGGGGCCGCTGGTGGACCAGATCGTCGGCACGGCCCTGCTGGTCATGCTGATCGTGGCCGTCGTCGACCTGCGCAACACCGCGGTGAAGGCGAACCTCGGTCCGCTCGTGATCGGCTTCGTCGTGGCGGCCATCGGCATCTCCTACGGCGCGAACGCCGGGTACGCCATCAACCCCGCCCGTGACTTCGGCCCGCGGCTGTTGACCTTCTTCGCGGGCTGGGGCGACCTGGCGCTGCCGGGCAGCGAGCCCGGGTCGTTCAGCGCCTACTGGTGGGTTCCCGTCGTCGGGCCGCTCGTCGGCGGCGTGGTCGGGGTCCTGGTCTACGACCTGTTCGTCGGCGACGTGCTGCACATGCGCGCGCAGGAGGCCGAACCGCCCGAGCCGGGACGCACCCGGGGCACCACGTCGGACGAGGAGTGAGCCGGGGAGTGGCACGGGCGGTGACACGGCGCGGCGCCCGCGTCGGTCCGGGGACCGCCCGCGGGCGCCGGGCCGTTCAGCCGTGGAAGGTGATGTACCCGTTGCCGTCGCGGTCGTTGCGCGCCTTGGTGTACCCGTGCACGTCGGCGCGGGCGCCGGAGGGCTTGTACAGGTAGATGGTGTCCTTGTCGTTGTTCCAGAGGAAATTGCAGTTCTGGCGGTAGGCGACGTTCTTCGCGTCGGACTCCTTGCCCTTGCCGCCGCGCAGTTTCACGTAGTCGCCGGGCTCCAGGTAGTGGTCGGCCGAGAACCGGAAGCGGTGGCCGGCGGCGTCCTTGACGACATAGCCCTTGAGGTCGACCCGCGCGGTGCGCGAGTAGTTCTTGACGGTCAGGTACTCGTCCTTGGTGTTGCCCTTGGTACAGCTGTTGGAGTCCCGCCCGGGGGCGTCGTACTGGACGCCTCCGATCTTCAGGGCGGAGGAGTACTCGGCGGCCTGGGCCGGGGCCGCGGCGACGGCGGCGACCGCCCCCGCCGCGGCGGCGGCGGCCAGCACGGAACGTATGCGCATGAGGTTCCCCCCTCGGCGATGCGGATGGAGCGCCAGGAGCATACACAACACGTGAGGGATGAGTGCTGGAAGAGTGCAGGAAACGTGAAGGCGGGTGGCCCTGCCCCGCCCGCGTTCCGCTAGTGCTGTGACCGGAAAGGTTTGCCGGGAAGCTCGCGGCGTCCGGTGCTGGGGGCAGCTCCCACGCCCTTCGGGCGGTGGGGGAGCATCGCAAGGCGGAGCACTACCCGCGTACTGGATGTACTCGGGTGATGCGACAACGCGGCTGGGGGTCCCCCCTGCTCGAAGAGCTTGGGGGAGCCGTGCCGGGCGTCGCGAGCCGGTGAACCTTCCGGCCGCAGCACTAGTGTGACCCGCGTGACCGAGCCCTCCTACCTCACAGCCGTCCGGACCTCCTACGACACCGTTGCCGCCGCCTATGCCGAACGGGTCCCGGAACCGGCCCGGATGGACCCCCTCTCGCGCGCGATGCTCGCGGCGTTCGCCGAGTCGGTGCGGCTCGCCGGGCGGGGTCCGGTCGCGGACGTGGGCTGCGGGCCGGGCAAGGTGACGGCCCACCTCGCCGAGGCGGGCGTCGACGCCTTCGGCGTCGACCTCTCCTTCGCGATGGTGTCACTGGCCCGGCGTGCCCACCCGCACCTGCGGTTCGTCCAGGGTTCGATGACCGCCCTCGGGCTGGGCGAGGGCACCCTCGGCGGCGTCCTGGCCTGGTACTCCACCCACCACACGCCTCCCGCCCTGCTGCCCTCGGTCTTCACCGAGTTCCACCGGGTGCTCGCGCCCGGCGGCCAGTTGCTGTGGGGCTGCCATGTCGGCGAGGAACACCGCAGGCCCACCGAGGGCTACGGCGGCCACCCCGTCTCCTACGAGTGGCACCTGCTGCCCGAGGAACGGGTGGCCGAACTGCTGGAGCAGGCAGGGCTGGAGGTCACGGCCCGGCTGGTGCAGGAGCCCGAACCGCCCCTGACCCGCCGGTACGCCTGCCTGCTGGCCCGCAGACCCTCCCGGCCACAGCACTAGGGCGTGTTTCCCGCCTGCCCCGCGACGCCTGGCACGCGCGCTCGCCGCGTTGCCGGGGTCGTCCACGCACGCCCGGTACGAGGACGACCCTCCGCCTTGCGATCGCACGCACCGAAGGCCGCGGGGCCCGCCCCTCCGGACGGACGGCGCTACTTTCGAAACACGCCCCAGCCGGCACCGGCCGGGCGCGGCCCGCGGACCGCGCGCGCGGCGCGCACGCGGCGCACGAGGTCGACGGCCGCCTCCGGCCACTGCGGGTGGTCGAAGGCGAAACCGGCGTCGAGCAGACGGCCGGGGATCACGCGGCGGCTCTTCAGGAGCAGTTCGGTGTCCGACCGCAGGACGAAGGCGCCGGCCTCGGCCATCCACCTCGTCGCCGGCAGACCCACCGGGACGCCCCACGCGGTGCGCAGCACCCGCATCAGGGTGCGCTGCGGTACGGGCGCGGGCGCGGCGATGTTCACCGGCCCCTCGATGTCCTTGCGCCCGGCCAGGAACAGCACGGCGCGCACGAAGTCGTGGTCGTGGACCCAGGAGACGTACTGCGCGCCGCCCGCGACCGGCCCGCCCAGACCGAGCCGGGCCAGCCGCAGCAGCACGTCGAGGACGCCGCCCCGGTCGGGGCTCATCACCATGGCCGACCGGAGCGCGACCTTGCGGGTGTGCGGGGTCGCGGCCCGCTCCTGTTCCCGCTCCCAGGCGCGGGCGATGGCGACGCTGCGGGCCCAGTAACCGGGGACGCCGGGTTCCGAACCGCCGATCACCCCGGTCGCCTCGTCGTGGGGCGCGTCGAAACGGTGGGCGTAGACGGTGGCCGTGCTCATCTGCAGCCACAGGCGCGGCGGCTGTTCGGCGGCGGCGACGGCCTCGCCCACGACCCGGGCGGAGTCCACCCGCGAGTCCATCATGGCCCGTAGGTTCTCCTGCGTGTAACGGCAGTTGACGCTGCGTCCGGCCAGGTTCACCACCACGTCGCAGCCGTCGATCACCTCCGCCCACGGCCCCAGGGTCCTCCCGTCCCACCGGACCTGCCCCGCGCGCCGCGGGCGCCGGGTCAGTACGACGACGTCGTGCCCGGCCGCGGTCAGCGCCCGCTCCAGCACGGTCCCCACCTGACCGGTTCCGCCCGGCAGTACGACCTTCATCGAAGCTCCCCCCTTCGTCGGCGGGGCCGATCCTACGCTTGCCTTGAACGTGTTCAAAAGTGGGGCGGGCCGGTCGCCCGGCCGACCTTCCCGCGCGCCCGGCCAGGCCCGCGCCCTCCCCCGTGCGGGAGCCCGGCCGACGCCCGCTATCTTCGTGCCGAGACCGGGAGTCGGGGGGCGGGATGCACACGGCAGAGGCGGCGGCAGATGCAGAGGCAGCGGCAAAGGACGCGCAGGCACCCCCGGGGCCACCGGCCGCCGAGGAGGCCCCGGCGCGTGACTGGCCCCGCTCCTGGCCGCTGGTGCTGCTGGGCGCGGCCGTCCTCCCCGGCACGGTGGTCTTCGTCCTGGGGCGGTGGTCGGACGGCCAGGCCCTCCAGGCGTGGCGGACCGTCTGCATCGCCGTCACCATGCAGGCCCTGCCCTTCCTGCTGCTCGGCACGGCCCTGTCCGGCGCGATCAACGCCTTCGTCCCGGACCGTATGTTCAGCCGCGTGCTGCCCCGGCGCCCTGCCCTGGCCGTCCCGGTGGCCACGGTCGCCGGGGTCGTCCTGCCGGGCTGCGAATGCGCCTCGGTGCCCGTCGCGGGCAGCCTCGTCAACCGGGGAGTGACGCCGGCCGCCGCGTTCGCGTTCCTGCTCTCGGCCCCGGCCGTCAACCCGGTCGTGCTGACCGCCACCGCGATCGCCTTCCCCGCCGACCCGGCCATGGTGGTGGCCCGGCTGCTCGCCTCCCTCGCCACCGCCGCCGGGATGGGCTGGCTCTGGCTCCTGCTGGGACGCGGGGAGTGGCTGCGGCCGACGGTGCGGCACACCGGCCACCGGCCGGGGCACAGCCGCCTGCGAGAGTTCCGGCGCGGCTTCCAGCACGACTTCCTGCACGCCGGCGGGTTCCTCGTCCTCGGCGCCATGGCCGCGGCCACCTTCAACGTCGCGGTGCCGCGCACCGTGCTCGACGCGTTCTCCGGCTCGCCCTGGCTGTCGGTGCTGTTCCTGGCGGGGCTCGCGGTGCTGCTCGCCGTCTGCTCGGAGGCCGACGCGTTCGTCGCCGCCTCGCTCACCGGTTTCCCGCCCCTGGCACGGCTGGCGTTCATGGTGGTCGGGCCGATGGTCGACCTCAAGCTGATCGCCCTTCAGGCGGGCACCTTCGGCAGGGCGTTCGCGGTGCGCTTCTCCGCGGCCACCGCCGTCGTCGCCGTCCTGTGCAGCACGCTCGTCGGAGGGTTCCTGCTGTGAAACGTCCGCTGCAGGTGGCCCTGCTCGTCCTCAGCGGCCTCGGCCTGCTGCGCGCCGCGCTCTTCACCGACCTCTACCTGCGCTACGTGAAGGAGGGGATGCGCCCGCTGCTGATCGCCTCCGGGGTGCTCCTGCTCCTGCTGGGAGCGGCCGAGGCGTGGCCGGTGAAACCGGACGCCGAACACGGCGACACAGACCGCGGCGACACAGACCGCGGCGACGCGGACCACCGAGACGCAGACCGCGGCGACGCAGACCGCGGCGACGCCGAACACGGCGACGAGAGTCCCACCGATCACACCGGACAGGCCGGCCCGGGGGACCGGGCCGACGCAGGCCCGCACACCGGCCACGGCCACAGCCACGCCGCGGTACCCCGCGTCGCCTGGCTGCTGTTCCTTCCCGCGCTGAGCCTGCTCTGCTACGCCCCGCCGGCCCTCGGCGCGTACACCGCCGCGCGTGAGGCACCCAAGGCCGTCGACCGGCAGAGCCGCTTCGACCCGCTGCCCGTCACCTCCCCGCTCCCGCTCACCCTCAGCGACTTCACCCGCCGCGTGCAGCAGGACCGCGAACAGGCCGTCCGCGGGCGTACCGTCGTGCTGACCGGGTTCGTCACCCCCGGCAAGGGGCGCGACACCTGGGACCTCACCCGGATCATCCTCTCCTGCTGCGCGGCGGACGCCCAGTCCGTGAAGGTACGCATCCACGGAGCGCCGTCCCTGCCCCCCGACACCTGGGTCTCCGTCACGGGCACCTGGCACCCCGGCGGCACCCTGGGCACCGCCTCCGCCCCGGTGGCCCTGGACGCCCGTACCGTCCGGCGGATCAGCCGGCCCGCCAACGCCTACCGGGACGACCTCCCGCTCGTACCACCCCGCTGACCGCCCACCGGCGGCCGCGGACGGCCTCGGACGAACGGCCCCGGACCCCGCGCCGACATCCGGTCAAGGGCTGGTCATGACGGGGGGTTCCGTCAAGAAGTGGGCGTACGCTGGAAGCGGCATGAACAGACACCTCGGTGTGTCGCAGCTCTGACGAATCGGGGTGTGCCGGGCCCTGCTCCCGGCGCCCCTTGCCGTGCGGTCGCGCCGATACGCGCCCGGGAACCGGAAGGAGGCGCGATGGACAGTAGTCCGGGCCACAGTCGGCCCCGTCCCGTGTTGTTCCCGCCGTCCTTCCGCGGCCCCGAACAGCTCCTCCTCCCGCTTCGCTGACCGGCCTCGACCTCCCCCTCGGGCGTGTGGAGGGCGTGCGGCCGTGCCCCGGCACGTGCCACGCGGCCGGCCCGGCGGGAGCAGGGCTGCCGTGCGCCGCCCGCCACCCGGACCTGCCGGGGAGAGGGTGTGTCCAGCTGTGTCCGCGACCACGTTGCTCATGTCGACCACCGCCCGCCTGCGCGGCCGCCGCGTGCACCTGGAGCGCCGGGCCACCGCCACGAGGTCCGTCCGCTCCTCCCTGGTGTCGCTGGCCGGACTGATCGGCGGACCGGTCGTCCACCAGGCGGGCCAGGAGGTCGGCCGCGTCGCCGACGTCGTCGCCCGGCTGTCCGGACCGGAACCGTACCCGCCGGTGACCGGACTGATCCTGCGTATCGGACGGCGGCGCGCCTTCCTGCCCGCGGACGCCCTCGACACGGTGCACGCCGACCACGTACGCCTGCGCACGGCCCGCGTGGACCTGCGCGACTTCGCCCGCCGCCCCGGCGAGGTGCTGCTCGCCCGGGACGTACTCGACCACCAACTCGTCGACGTCGACGGCGTGCAGGTCACCCGGGCCGCCGACCTCTACCTCGCGCCCCTGGTGGGCCGGGTGGTGCTGGTCGGCGTGGACGTCTCGCTGCCGACACTGCTGCGGCGCATCGGGCCGCGCCGGTGGCAGGCCCGGCCCACTCCCGAACGGGTGCTGGACTGGCAGGCCGTGGCGCCCTTCGCCGAACAGGCCGTCGACGGGCCGCCCGAGGTACGGCTGCGCGACTCCCGCGCGGCCCTGCACCGGATGCGGCCCGCCGACCTGGCCGACATCCTGGAGGACCTCGGCCGGGCCGAACGGCAGCAACTGCTGGGCTGGCTGGAGCCGGGGCAGGCGGCCGACGCGCTGGAGGAGATGGAACCGGCCGAGCTGGAGAACCTGCTGCGCGAGGCGCAGCCCGAGCACGCCGCACGCCTGGTCGACGAGATGGAACCCGACGAGGCCACCGACGCACTGCGCGACCTGACCGCCGACGAACGCGAGAACCTGCTCGCCCGCATGCCCGCAGGCGAGGCGGCCGAGCTGCGCCGCCTGCTGACCCATCAGGAGGGCACCGCGGGCGGCGCGATGACGACGCTGCCGCTGACCGCGCGGCCGGGGCAGACCATCGCCCGGGTCCGCGCGGAACTGGCCACGCTGGCCGAGCACCGTACCGAGATCGACGCCGTGGCCGTCGTCGAGGACACCGGCCGGCTCGCCGGCGACCTTCCTCTGTTCGACCTCGCGGTCGCCGAGGAGACCACCCTCGTCGCGGACCTGCTGGCCTGGCGTACCCAGTTCGGGCCGCCCTGCACCGTGGGCCCGGACACCCCTCTGGACGAGGCGGCGGACCGGCTGGTCGCCGCCCGCGCCTCCTCGCTCCTCGTGGTCGACGACGAGGGCCGGCCGCTGGGCAGGGTGCTCGCCGACGACCTGCTCGACGCCCTGCTGCCCGAGCGCGGGCGCCTGCACTTCCGGAGGTTCCTGCAGTGACCCGCGATCCCGGCACGGCGAGCACGGACCCGGCGGACGGACCCGGCCCGACGGACGACACGGGCCCCACGGCCGCCCCACCGAAGACGGCGTCCGCGGGGCCCGCCGGGCACACGGCGACCGGAGGAGGCCCCACGAGCGGGGACGGTACGGCGATCGGGGACGGCGCGGTGGCGACCGTCCCGGAGCGCGCGGTACCGACCGCCCCGCGGCGCACCGGCCTGCGCCGGATCGCCGTGGTCGCCGCCGTCGCCGGCCCCGGGCTGGTGGCCGCGAACGCCGGCAACGACGCCGCCGGCATCGCCACCTACGCCTCGGCCGGCGCCCAGTACACGTACGGCACGCTGTTCTTCATGGTGCTGGTCACCTGCGCCCTGGTGATGGTGCAGGAGATGGCCGTGCGCCTGGGAGCCCACACCGGCAAGGGCCTGGGCGCCCTGATCCGCGAGCAGTTCAGCCTGCGCCTGACCGCGCTCGCCGTGTTCTGCCTGCTGCTCGCCAACACCGGTCTGGTCGTCAGCGAGTTCGCCGGGATCGGCGCCGCCTTCGAACTCCTGGGTGTGCCCAAGTGGGCGGTGATCCCACCGGCCGCCGTGCTGCTCTGGGCGCTGGTGCTGTTCGGCTCCTACCACTGGGCCGAGCGGATCTTCCTGATCATGTCGCTCGCGTTCTTCGCCTACCCGGTCGCCATGATCCTCGGCCACCCGGACTGGGGAGCGGTCGGCCACCACCTGGTCGTGCCGCACATCGAGCCGAACAAGGATTTCGTCCTGCTCGCCGTCGCCCTCATCGGCACCACCGTCAGCCCGTACATGCAGTTCTACGCGGCGGCGGGCGTCGTGGACCGCGGGGCGCGGCCCGCCGACTACCGGCTGATCCGTGCCGACGCGGTCCTGGGCGCCGTGTTCGCCTGTGTCGTCAGCCTGACGATCATCGTCGCCACGGCGTCCGCGATCGGCGGCAGCGGGCCGCTGCGGTCGGCCGCGCAGGCCGCGCGGGCCCTCGAACCGGTCGCGGGCAAGCAGGCCGAACTCCTCTTCGCGCTCGGCCTGCTCGGCGCCTCCGCACTGGCCGGAGCGGTGGTCCCGCTCTCCGCCTCCTACGCCGTGGGGGAGGCCGTAGGTGTGGAACGCTCCGTCTCGCGCAGCTTCCGCGACGCCCCGCTCTTCCTGGGCCTGTTCACCGCACAGATCCTGCTGGGCGCGGCGGTCGCCCTCACGCCCGTCGACGTCATCCAGCTGCTCATCGGCACCCAGGTCCTCCAGGGCCTGATCAGCCCCGTGATCCTGGTCTACCTCCTGGTGCTGACCAACCGGCGCTCCCTGCTCGGCGACGCCGTCAACGGTCCGCGTCACCGCGTGGCGGCGACCGTCGTGGTCGTGGGCGTCGCCGGCATGTCCACCGTCCTGCTGGTGCAGACCGTCCTGAGCTGGTTCGGCCTGGCCTGACCGCCCCGGCAGGGGCTATTCGCCCGATATGGGCCGCACGGTGAGGACCTGCTGCGCGTGGCCGACGGGGCCGTGCACGTCGTGCAGCACGGTGCTGGTGATCCCCTGACCGCTCGGGCCGAAGACGACGGTGGTGTCCAGGCCGGTCCAGCGGCCCTCCGGCTGGCGGTGCAGGTGGACGGTCAGGTCGACGTTGGGGAAGATCCACGCCTTGGGCGACTCGCGTACGGCGATGCCGTTGGCGGTGTCGACCAGGGCGACGTAGGAGGCGAGGGGGCTGCACGGCTCACCGGCCACCAGGTCCAGCGGGGTGGAGACCCAGGCGGTGGCGCGGCCGGGCCGCGGCGTGCCGACCGGGCGGACGTCGAGGGAGGCGACGTAGCCGCCGGGCCACCGGTCGGCCATCCGCCACGGGGCGAGCCGCTCCGGCGGGGTGAGCGGGTCGGCCCCTCCCCCGGCGACGGCGGCCGTGTCCTGCGCGGACAGCAGCCAGGCCCGGGCCCGCACCACCGGACGCCCGGCGATGCTCACGACCGCCTCCAGCAACTCGATGGTGCGCCCCGGACGTACCGTCTCCACCTGGATCTCGCACTCGTCAAGGGCCAGCCGGCCCAGGATGTCGTAGCTGATCCGCGACAGCAGCAGTCCGCCCGGCGGGCGCGTGGCCAGATGCTGGTCGATCGCGTGCACGACGAGTCCGCCGAGCGGGCTGAAGTGCAGCTCGGTCTCGTCCCACGCCCCGCTCGCACGGGCGGTGGGCTTGAAACGATGGGTGTCGGTGCGGACGTAGTAACTGTCGGGAGCCGGAGTGCCGGTGTTCAACGGGCGCCTTTCCTCGCTGCGTACGCGGACCCGTACGCCGCGGACGAGTTCCGCACCGGGCGCCGGATTCCCGCAGGACCTCGGGCAGGATGACACGAGCGGCAGCGTCCGGACGCGGGCAGGGGGGCGCTGCCCGTGGACGGCATGGCGGACGAGGTGCGCCGGGACGCGGCGCGGGCGGCGGCCGACACCGCCTGGATCAAGATGATCGTCACCGACCCCGGCTGCGCAGGCGCGGGACGCGGGGCGGTGGGGGGTCGGCCACGCGTTCCCGGCGACGGACAACCCGCCCTCGAACGGGATCTGCCGCTCGCTCGGTTTCCGGCTGCTCGGGGAACGCGGTGTGCCGTTCGCGGGCCGCGTGTTGCGGAGCGACCACTGGGTGATCAACCCGCGTGTCGATCTGCCGGGGGACTGACGCCGGGCAGTGGCACCCACCGGCGCTCCTGCGCGGAGCGGGCCATCGCGTCCAGGGCCGTAGCGGCGGCCACCGCGTCCGCGAGGCAGGCGCCGTGCGCGGTGCCCTCCGTCAGGGAACGCAGGAAGTGGTGGGCCTCGATGACCTTGAGGTCGTCGTAGCCCATGGCGTTGGCCGCGCCGGGCTGGAAGGCGCCGTACGCGCCGTGGCCCGGGCCGACGTGGACGGTGCTGACGGGCTGGTCCTGGTAGCCCGTACCGCGGCAGACGCCCAGTTCGCCCATGCGGCGGAAGTCCCAGAAGAGGGCGCCCGTGGTGCCGTGGATCTCGAAGCCGTAGCTGTTCTGCTCGCCGACCGAGACCCGGCACGCCTCCAGGACACCCCGGGCCCCCGAGGCGAAGCGCAGCAGGCAGCTGACGTAGTCGTCGTTCTCCACGGCGCCGGTTCCACCGCCGGCCGCCCGCGCATGTCCGGCGGTCGCCCCCGCCGGACGGGCCCGTTCACGCAGGAAAACGGCGGTGTCGGCGGCCAGCGAGTCGATCTCGCCGAGCAGGTGGCGGGCCAGGTCGACGCCGTGGGAGGCGAGGTCGCCGAGCACTCCGCTGCCCCCGCGTGCGCGCTCGTAACGCCAGGTGAGCGCCGACTCCGGGTGCGCCGCGTAGTCGCTGAACAGCCTGATGCGCACGTGCGTGACGCGGCCGATCTCCCCGGTGGCGATCAGTTCGCGGGCGGCGGCCACGGCCGGCGCGTTGCGGTAGTTGAAGCCGACGGTGCCCCACACGCCGGCCGCCGCGGCGGCGGCCGCGACGGCGCGCGCGTCATCGGCGCCGAGGCCGACGGGCTTCTCGATCCACAGGTGCTTGCCCGCCTCGGCCATGGCCACCCCGATCTCGCGGTGCAGGAAGTTGGGCGCCGTGACGCTGACGGCCCCTACCCGGGGATCGGCGGCCACCTCCCGCCAGTCGCGGGTCGCCGTCTCGAATCCGTACCGTTCGGCCGCCTCCTCGGCCCGGCCGGGCACGTCGTCGGCGACCACGACGAGAAGGGGTCTGACCGGCGGATCCGGGAAGTGGTGGAGCACCCTCGTGTACGCCTGGGTGTGCACGCGGCCCATCCAGCCGAACCCCACGACGGCGACGCCCAGCGTGCGCACCCGACCTCCTCGGCTCTCCGCAGTGGTGCGGACCGCTCCGCGCCCGGCCTCGGCCTCACGATGCGGGCTGGTTTCGGCGGGTGTCAAGCGGTGCCGCGCGTCTCCGCGGGCCGCCGCACGCGCCGCGCGGCGGTGCCCGGGCCTGGTCAGGGCGGGGCCGGGGCGGGGCAAGGCGGTGTCACGGCTCCCGGTGCTCGTGGGCCGCGCGGTCGAGTTCCGCCGCCTCCGCCTCGGCCAGCCGCTGCTCGGCGGCCACGTCGAGCGAGCGGGTCAGCCACCAGTAGAGCAGCGCGGAGACGGGCAGCCCGACGAACAAGGAGATGTCCGCACCGCCCAGGGCCCTCGCGGCGGGCCCGACGAAGAGGGCGCCGACGGAGAAGAACGGCACCATGGCGGCGAACCCGGCCAGGTAGGAGAGGATGCCCTGCCAGCCCCAGCGCCCGTAGATGCCATGGGGGTTGAAGATCTCGGCGATCGCGTAGTGGCCGCGGCGCACGATGTAGTAGTCCATGAGGTTCACCGCGGTCCACGGGATGAACAGGTAGAGGACCAGCAGCAGGAAGTCGTTGAAGTTCCGCAGGAAGTGCGAGGTCGCGGCGAGCGCGCCGACGAGGGAGAGCGCCGCGGTCAGGCCGAGGGTCACCAGGCGTACGGCGAGGGTCGGGCGCACCTTGCGGAACGAGTCGATGGCGCTGATCAGCGTCAGGGAGCCGCCGTACATGTTCAGCGCGGTCACGGAGATCAGGCCGAGCGCGGCGAACAGCAGCACGACGGTGCCGAAGCCCGTGAACACCGTGTCTCCCGCCGCGTCGATCGACCGGATCGTGTCGAAGCCCCGGCCCGCCCAGGCGGCGAGCAGCGTGCCCAGCACCATCAGCCAGATACCGCCGAGCGCGGAGCCGAAGTAGGTCCAGTAGAAGGTCTTGCGGACGGTGACGTCGGGCGGGAGGTAGCGGGAGTAGTCGGACACGTAGATGGCCCAGCTGATCTGGTAGCCGGCGACCACGCCGAACTGGGCCAGGAACGGCGTCCACCGGAAACCGCCCACGTCGAACGAGCCCGCCGGATAGTGCAGGTCGACCAGGACGCCCACGGTGAAGATCCCGAAGACGACCAGGAACGTGTACGTCAGGACGCGCTCGGCCTTGTGGATGACGTCGTAGCCGACCAGGGCGACCACCAGCCCGATCACGGTGACCACGAGCACCCACAGCTTGACGCCGCCGTGCAGGGTGGCGTGCAGGGCCTGCCCGGCGAGGATCGTGTTGAAGACGTTGAAGCCGGCGTACTGCACATAGGCGAAGAGCCACACCAGCAGAGCGCCGACGTAGCCGAACTGCGGCCGGGACTGGATCATCTGGGGGAGCCCCAGCTGCGGGCCCTGGGCCGAGTGGAACGCCATGAAGAAGGTGCCGACGACGGTGCCCACGACGATGGCGAGCAGCGACCAGAGGAGGTTGCCGCCTCCGGTGATGCTGATCAGACCCACCGCCAGGGTGGCGATCTGCGCGTTCGACATGAACCACAGGGGCCCCAGGTGCCACAGCTTGCCGTGCCGCTCGTCCAGGGGCACGTAGTCGATGGACCGGGTCTCCAGGCCCGTCACCCGTGGCTCAGCCGCTGCGCTCACGACACCTCCCGAGTCCCTCCGGCCCCTGTGGCCACGGTCGGCCCCGGGAGGGCACCGGTCAAGCGGGAGTGGGCGGGCGGCGGGGTGAGCGGGGAGGGGAGAGGCGGCCGGCCGAGAGGGAATCCGCGAGGGGGTTGAAAGGGTTCGAAAGGGTGCGAAAGGGAAAGGGGGAAGGCGGCCGGTCGAGTGGGCCGGGGTCAGCCCGCCAGGACCTCCGCCCAGCGGCTGGTGCCCGCCTGGTCCGCTCTGACGCCGCAGCGGGCCGACAGCGCGGTGACGATGCCCAGGCCGCGGCCGTGCTCGTCCGGGTCGGGGACCGAGCCGGGCGGGGGCGGGGCCGCCGGGCCGAGGTCGCTCACCTCCACGTGGACGGCGCCGTGGCCGTCGACCGGGACCCGCCACAGCCGCAGGGTCGCGGGCGGCCGGGCGTGCACGAGCGCGTTGGTGACCAGCTCCGAGACCACGAGGAGCACGTCGTCGGCGGCGTCGGCGGGCAGGTCCCAGCCGCCCAGCAGGCGGCGTACGCGACTGCGTACGGTCGACACGGCCCCGGGCGTGTGCGGCAGGGGGAAGGCGTGGTCGACTTCCCCGTGGGGCGCGGCGTCGAGCTGCGCTACGGTCATGTGCCTTCCTCCTCCGACGGGCGTCGCGGCCCTCCGTACAGGCGCGACAAGTCACGCTAAGGAACAAATGCCCCGCAGGTCAATGAACGGCGGTCGGCATTACCGAACAACAGTCCTGAACGGGACAAACGAGGCTAATATCGCCCCATGGCCGGACCCGTCCAGTCCATCGAACGAGCCGCGGCGATCCTGCGCCTCCTCGCCGGCGGCCCCCGCAGGCTGGGACTCGGCGAGGTGGCGTCGTCCCTCGGACTGGCCAAGGGAACCGCTCACGGCATCCTGCGCACCTTGCAGCACGTGGACTTCGTCGAGCAGGACGAGACCACAGGAAAGTACCAGCTCGGAGCGGCACTGCTGCACCTGGGCACCAGTTACCTCGACGTCAACGAACTGCGCTCGCGCGCCATCAACTGGGCCGACGCGCTGGCCGCCCGCAGCGGCGAGGCGGTGCGCATCGGCACACCGCTGGAAGGCCGGGTCCTCGTCATCCACCACGTCTTCCGGCCCGACGACACCCTGCAGACCCTGGACGTCGGCGCGCTGCTGCCGCTGCACGCCTCCTCGCTCGGCAAGGTCCTGCTGGCCTTCGGCACGGCCACCCTCGGCCCGCTGCCCGAGGACGGTCTAGAGGCGTACACGCGGCACACCCTCGTCGTCCGCGAGGATCTGGAACGGGCGCTCGCCGAGATACGCGAGGCCGGCTGGGGCGCCGAGGTACAGGAGATGACCATGGGCGACGCCGGGGTCGCCGCGCCGATCCGCGGGCACGGCGGCCTCGTGGTGGGCGCCATCTGCCTGTCCGGCCCCCTCGAACGGATCTGCGACCCCAGAGGCAGGCCGCTGCCCGCACTGATCGCCCTGCTCCGGGAGGCCGCACGGGCGATCTCCCGGGACCTGGGAGCGGGCCGCTGGTAGACCCCGGTAAGCCTCACCCGTCAAGCCCGTCAAGCCCCCGCAGGACAGGTTGCCGCACCCGCGCGACGCACCGGAAGGCAGGCCCGCTCATGGTTGACCGGTATGTGATGTCCATCGACCAGGGCACCACGTCCACGCGCTGCATCCTGTTCGACCACCGCGGACGGCTGAGCGCGGTCGCCCAGCGCGAGCACCAGCAGTACTTCCCGAGGCCCGGCTGGGTCGAGCACGACGCCGTGGAGATCTGGCGCAACGTCCAGCGCGTCGTCCCCGAGGCCCTGCGGAACGCGGGTGTGGACGCCGGGGCCGTCGCCGCCGTCGGGATCGCCAACCAGCGGGAGACGACCGTCCTGTGGGACCGGCGGACCGGGGTGCCGGTGGGCCGTGCCGTCGTCTGGCAGGACACCCGCACCGCACCCCTCGTCGACGCCCTCAGGGACCGGCCCGGCGACGAGTTCTTCCTCGACCGCTGCGGCCTGCCCGCCTCCACCTACTTCTCCGCGCCCAAGATCCGCTGGCTCTTCGAGCACACCGAGGGCCTGGAGCGCCGCGCCCAGGACGGCGACGTGCTCTTCGGCACGATGGAGAGCTGGCTGATCTGGAACCTCACCGGCGGCACCGACGGCGGCCTGCACATCACCGACCCCACCAACGCCGGCCGCACCATGCTCGTCAACATCCGCACCCTGACCTGGGACCCGGAGCTGCTGGACTTCTTCGGCGTGCCGCGAGCCATGCTGCCCGAGATCCGCTCCTCGGCCGAGAGCTACGGCGAGGCGCGCGCCCTGCTCCCGGGCGTCCGTATCACCGCCGCCCTCGGCGACCAGCAGGCGGCCCTGTTCGGGCAGACCTGCTTCTCGCCGGGCGAGGCCAAATGCACGTACGGCACCGGCAGCTTCCTGCTCATGAACACCGGCACCGAACTGGTCCGCTCCCGCAACGGGCTGCTCACCACCGTCGCCTACAAGATCGCGGGCGAGCCCACGGTCTACGCCCTCGAAGGCCCCATGGCCGTCACCGGCTCCCTGGTGCAGTGGTTCCGCGACCGTCTCGGCATGATCAGCACGGCGCCGGAGATCGAGACCCTGGCCCGCACGGTGGACGACAACGGCGGCTGCTACATCGTCCCCGCCTTCTCCGGCCTCTTCGCCCCCCACTGGCGCAGCGACGCCCGGGGAGTCGTCGTCGGCCTCACGTCGTACATCACCAAGGGCCACCTGGCCCGCGCGGTCCTGGAGGCCACGGCCTGGCAGACCCGGGAAGTCGTCGACGCCATGAACGCCGACTCCGGTCTCGCCCTCAGGCAGCTCAAGGCGGACGGGGGCATGACCTCCGACCACCTGCTCATGCAAATGCTCGCCGACGTGCTCGACGTCCCGGTCGTACGGCCCCTGGTGTCCGAGACGGTCTCGCTCGGCGCGGCCTACGCCGCCGGGCTCGCCGTCGGCTACTGGCCCGACCTGGAGGTGCTGCGCCGCAACTGGCACCGGGCCGGGCAGTGGCTCCCGGAGATGGAGCCCGAGCGGCGGGCCCGGGAGTACGAGAGCTGGCAGCGGGCCGTGCAACGGTCCCTCGACTGGGTCCGCCCGCGCGGTGACGGAGGCTGACGGGGTCTGACGTTCGCGAACCCCGGCGAATCTCCCCCGCCGTCCTGGTTACCCGGACGGCCAGGGGTTCGGCAGTGAGCCCCTCCGGGCTCTCCGCGCCGTGTGCCGCGGAGGGCCCCCACGCACCTTCGGGCGGGCCCCGCGCCGTGCCGGAACGGATGCGCGGGGGCCGGGCAGGGCCCGTGCCGGTTCGCGGACGCTGTCGGCGGTTCGCGGCAGGGGCCGCCGGCCGGGCGCCGGGATTTCCGCGGCCGGGACGATTGCGCGATGCGGGGCCGGGTACGCGAGCAGGACCGTGCCCGGGCGCAGTGCCCGGACGGGCCCCACGACCGCCGCGACCAGGGACCTGCCATGGAGACACCCTCGAACGACAACACCGCCACGCCCGCCCAGCAGGCGCTGGACGTGCTCGCCGAGAACGCGGAGGACACCGGGGCGCTGGACACGCTGGCCGGCAGCGACGTACTGGTGCCCGTGCCGGACGACGTCAGCGACGAGGACGCCACCGACCCGTCGGCGGTGGCGCTGCCCGTCCTGGAACAGCCGGGCGGGGTCCCGGTGGTGCCCGTGTTCACCTCGGAGCTGGAGATGTCCGAGCTGCTGCCCTTCATCTCCCGGTACCGCCTGGTGCCGCTCGGCGCCCTCGCGTCCCAGTGGCCGGCCGACGACCTGTCGCTCACCATCGACGCCAGCTCGCCGCACGGCCTGACGCTCACCTCGGAGGGTGTGCGGACCCTGCTGGGCCGCACGCGGGGCTGAGGGTCCCGGCCCGACCCCGGTTCTCACGCGTCCTGGACGAGGCCGACGAGGTTGCCGTCCGCGTCCTTCACCGAGGCGATCATCCGGCCGCCCCCGACGTCCTGCGCGTCCTGGAGCAGTTCGCCGCCCGCCTCCAGCAGTGCGGCCAGGCGGGCGCGGATGTCGTCGACGTGCCAGTACGGCACCGGTCCGGTCATGCCCTTGGCGTGCCCGTTGGGGTCCAGGCCGACGTCCTGGCCGGCCGCCTTGTAGCCGACGTAGTACGGCTCGTCGGCGTAGGGCTCGACCTGGAGCAGAGCGCTGAACAGGGCCTTCGCGCGGGCGATGTCCTTGACGGGGTAGATGATCGTGTTGACTCCGGCGGTCATGGCGGTACTCCTCGGTGGTGGCGGGATCCGACGGGTGCGTCGGTGGTTCCACCGTAGGGCGGGGGAGTGCGGGGTGGCTTCTCCGATCCTGACCGGTCCGCGTTCGCCGTCCCGTCGTGCCTGAGCAGGGCCCGTGCGCACGCCCCGGCCGACCGGTACCGGCCAACGGCCGTCGAGTCCCGGTCACGACGGGTCGGCCCGCCCCGCCGCGGGAAACGTCCCCAGCGGGACGGGCGCGAGGACAGGGGGCACAGATGCCGCGGACTCCCGCCGGGCGGACACGTCTGGTCATCCTGGAGCTGCTGAAGGACCCCGCCCCGCCCCCTCGGCGGCGCGGGCCGAGGGGGCGGGGCGCCGAGGGGACCGGGGAGCGGGGGACGACCGCGCGGGCCGTCGCCGTGGGCCTCGGCATCCCGCTCCGGCTCGCCGAGAGGCACCTCGCCCTCCTCACCGACCTCGGCCTGGTGCGGGCCCGGCGCGTCGGTCGCCGTACGTACTACCGCCGTGCGGAGTTCCGTATCGCCGAGGTGGCCCGGCTGTTCGAGAAGGGCTGGTGACGAGGGCGAGTTCAGACGGACAGGGGATGCACGTCACCGGGGCTTCATCTTGGCGCAGTAAGAGTGACTGCGACGCGAGTGCGTCCACGACACTGTCGGCCAAACATCCCCAGAACTGGATCCCATGAGCGCCATCTCCGTCGGTCAGGCCGTCGTTCTCGGAGTCGTCGAGGGGGTGACCGAGTTCCTTCCCGTGTCCTCCACCGGCCACCTCAAGATCGCCGAGGGGCTCATGGACATCCCGGTCGACGACAGCTCCGTCGTCGGGTTCTCCGCCGTCATCCAGGTCGGCGCCATCGCCGCCGTGCTCGTGTACTTCTTCAAGGACATCGTGCGGATCGTCTCCGCCTGGTTCCGCGGCCTGACCGACCGCGAGCAGCGTCATCACCACGACTACAAGTTCGCCTGGTGGGTGATCTACGCGACGATCCCGATCGTCGTGGTCGGGCTGGCCGCCAAGCCCCTGATCGACGGGCCGCTCGGCTCGCTGTGGGTGGTGGCGGGATCGCTGATCGCCGGCAGCGTCGTGATGTGGTGCGCCGACCAGATGGGACGGCACAAGCGCGGTGAGGACGACACGTCCTTCAAGGACGCCATGCTGGTCGGCACCTCGCAGATCCTCGCCCTGCTCTTCCCCGGCTTCTCCCGCTCCGGCGCCACCATGTCCACGGCGCTGATCCTGGACCTGGACCGCGTCGCCGCCACCCGCCTCTCCTTCTTCCTCGGCATCCCGGCCCTGACGGGCGCCGGCCTGTACGAACTCAAGGACGCCCTGGGGGCGGGCGTGGGTGCCGCGCCGCTGGCCGTCGGCACCGTGGTGTCCTTCGTGGTCGCCTACGCCTCCATCGCCTGGCTGCTGAAGTTCGTCGCCAAACACTCCTTCAACGCCTTCGTCGTCTACCGCATCGCCGTCGGCGTGCTGCTCTTCGGGCTGCTGGGCGCGGGCGTCCTGAACGCCTGAGCCGGCCGGCGGGCGCGGCGAGCACCCGGGGGCGGGACTTGACACCCCGCCCCGCACGCCGGACCATCGCTCCGTGAACCTGTCAGACAGCCAGACAGGTGGGCCGGTACCCCGGCGCGTCAGCGCCATGGAGGCGGTGCTCACCCACCTGCGCGGCGCCATCGAGCGCGGCGCGTACGCGATCGGCGACAAACTGCCGTCCGAGGCGGAGCTGTGCCGCACCCTGGGAGTCTCCCGGCCGGTGCTGCGCGAGGCGCTGCGCGCCCTGCAGACGATGGGGCTGACCGCCTCGAAGACCGGCAAGGGCACCTTCGTCGTCGCCCTCTCGGTGGAAGACCCCACCTTCGGTGACTACACGGCCGGCGACCTCATGGAGGTGCGCCGGCACATCGAGATCCCCGTGGCGGGGTATGCCGCGCAGCGGCGCACGCCCGAGGACCTCGACCGCCTGACCCACCTGCTGGAGCGCATGGAGCAGGAGACCGACACGACCTCGTGGGTCGCGCTGGACACCCTCTTCCACCTGTCCGTCGCCCAGGCCGCCCGCAACCCCGTCTTCCGCCGTGTCATCGAGGAGATCCGGGACGCCCTGGCCCGCCAGTCGGCGTTCCTCAACGAGCTGGGCGGCCGGCGCGAACAGTCGGACCGCGAGCACCGGGCCCTCCTCGACGCGCTGGTCGCCGGCAGCGAGCACGACGCGGTGCGGGCCATGTCCCACCACCTCGACCGCGTCGGGACGACCCTCACCGACATCGTGCGCTCCGCGCACACCCCCACCGCGGCCGACGCGTGAACCCCGCGCAGGCCGAGCCACCCACCCACCAGTGATCCAGGCAGTGATGTACAGCAGCTTTCCCGCCGAGGCACCCCTCGTCCGCGCACCCCGCCACGTCCCCGTCGCCCACCTCGTACGCGGCGGACTGATCGAGGGCGTCCACCACGGCTCCGTCGTCGTCCTCGGCGCCGACGGCCGGGTCTCCTTCGGCCTCGGTGACACCGAGGCCGCCTTCTACCCGCGCTCCGCCCTCAAACCCGTCCAGGCCGTCGCCATGGTGCGCGCCGGGCTCCCGCTGGAGGGCGACCTGCTCTCCCTGGCCGCCGCCAGCCACTCGGGCGAGGAGCGCCACCTCGCCGGCACCCGGCGGATCCTGGAGCTGGCCGGCCTGACCGAGGACGACCTGCGCAACGTCCCCGACCTGCCCTTCGACCCGGTCGTGCGGGACGCCTGGGTGCGCGAGGGCCGACTGCCCTCCCGGCTCGCCCAGAACTGTTCCGGCAAGCACGCGGCCATGCTCTACACGTGCCGGCTCAACGGCTGGTCCCTCGACGACTACCTCGACCCGGCCCATCCCCTCCAGCAGGCCATCGCCGAGATCGTCGAGGACCTGACCGGACAGCGCGTCGCGCGGGTCACCGTCGACGGCTGCGGCGCGCCGCTGTTCGCGGTCTCCCTGCACGGCCTGGCGCGCGCCGCCGCCCGGATCACCACCGCCGTGCCCGGCACGCCCGAGGCCCGCGTGGCCGACGCGATGCGCGAGCACGCCGAGATGGCGTCCGGCTCCGGCCGGGACGTGGCGGCGCTGATGCGGGCCGTGCCCGGACTGCTCGCCAAGGACGGCTTCGAAGGGGTCCAGGTCGCGGCGCTGCCGGACGGCCGGGCCATCGCCGTGAAGATCGCCGACGGGGCGAACCGGGCGCGGATACCGGTCGCCGCGGCGGCCCTCGTCCGGGCGGGCGTCGACGCGTCCCGGCTCACCGAGTTCTCGGGCGAGGTACTGTTCGGCGGCGGCCGTCCGGTCGGCAGCGTCCGCCCGGTCCACGTCCTGGACCCGGACCCGTGCCCGGACTCGGACGCGGAGCGGCCTTCGGTCACCGCCCGCGTCTGACGGCCGGGCCGCGCCATGCGGCACACCCGGCGGCGGCCGTCCCGCAGTCGACATGCCGGCGGCTGCGGGCCCCGTGGCCGCCGGCCCGGTTGTTCCGGCTCCCGGGTCGCGGTCGGCGGTCGCCGGCTCCCGGTTCGGCGGCCCGCGACCCGCATGTCTTTGCCGTGACTGTCGCGGGGCGGGGCGGCGCGGCGCAGTGTCGGCGTCGCCGGGCTGGGTGCGGCGGCGGTCAGCCGCGCGCGAGCCGCCGGGACCGGCGTCGCAGGCCCACCAGCACCGCTCCCGCGCCCAGCCCGGCGACGCCGGCGATGGCGCCGGTCTGCGACCAGTCGTCGGACGGCGGCGCCGGGGTGCGGGGTGCCGCCGCCGGGACGGCGATCTGCGCGCCGTGCGCGACCGGACGCAGCCCGTCGAGCGAACCGACCGGGTCGACGCGTCCGGCAGCGTCGAACCCCCAGTCGAGCAGGGCACGCGCCTCCTCGTACACCTCGAAGCCCGCGCCCTCCTGAGGGTTCATCACGGTCACGATGAGGGTGCGCGCGCCCCGGTGGGCCGCGGCGACCAGGGTGTTGCCCGCGTTGGTGGTGTATCCGTTCTTGATGCCGACCAGCCCCGGGTACGGCGTCACGCCGTCGGCGCCGGTCAGCAGCCGGTTGGTGTTGGCGATCTCGAACGTCCCGCCGCCGGTGCCGGGGAAGGCGGTCTCCACCGTGGAGCAGTAGCGGGCGAAGTCCGGGTTGCGCAGTCCGGCGCGGCCGAACACCGCCAGGTCGTAGGCGGAGGACACCTGCCCGTCGGCGTCGTAGCCGTCGGGTGAGACGACGTACGTGTCCATGGCGCCCAGGGCGCGGGCCTTGGTCTGCATCTGGCGGGCGGTGTGGTCCCAGCCGCCGTTGAGTGCGGCGAGCACGTGCACGGCGTCGTTGCCCGAGTTGAGGAACACGCCGTGCCAGAGGTCGGACACCCGGTAGGTGTGTCCTTCGACCACCCCGACCAGGCTGCTGCCCTCGCCGATCCCGGCCAGCTCCTTCGCGCTGACGGTGTGCTGGACGCCGCCGGGGAAGGCGGGCAGTACGGTCAGCGCGAACAGTGTCTTCAGGGTGCTGGCGGGCGGAAGTTTCTCGTGCGCGTTGTGGGCGGCCAGCACCTCGCCGGTGCCCGCGTCGGCCACCACCCACGACAGGGCGGAGACTTTTGGCGCCTCGGGAGCCCCGGCCCGCAGACGGACCTGTGTGCCCTCGTGCTGCAGGAGGGCCGGCTGCGGCACCGACGCGTTCGGCCGCCCCCGCGCGCCCGGGTCCGTGCCGGTGCGGCCCGCCGCGGCCACCGGCGAGGTCACTATGAGCACGCCCGCGGCACAGAGGGCGCAGGTCGACACGGCAGCTCGAAAGGAGAATCCGATCGTCATATCGCAAACGTAGGGACGGATCGGTCGAGGCGTGACCTTGCCGGGGGCCGAACGGGGGCGACCGGCACCCGGATGTCCCAGCCCGCGCGGCCGTTCGGGTCGTCGCGGACGCCGTACGGGGCTCCGGCCGCCTCCGCTCAGTCGTTCGGCAGGGTCGGCAGGGTCGGCTGGATCCGGCGCAGGAACGTGGCGTTGTCCGGTGTGCCCCGCAGCCGCTCCAGGAGGATCTCCACAGCCGTCCGGCCGTCCCGGGACCGCAGGACCCGGCGCAGCCCCCGCGTCGCCGTCAACTCGGCGGGTGTCAGGAGCAGTTCCTCGCGGCGGGTACCGGAGGCGGAGAGGTCCACGGCCGGATGGACCCGGCGGGCGGCGAGTTCGCGGTCCAGCCGCAGTTCCATGTTGCCGGTGCTCTTCAGCTCCTCGAAGAAGAAGTCGTCGGCGCGGGAGCCGGTCTCCACGAGCGCGGTGGCGAGGACGGTGAGCGAGCCGCCCTCCTCCGCGAGGCGCGCCGCGCCGAAGAGCCGTTTGGGCCCGTGCAGCGCCGCCGCGTCGACGCCGCCGCTGAGGGTGCGGCCGCCCGAGGCGGCGGCGTTGTTGTGGGCGCGGCACAGCCGGGTCAGGGAGTCGAGGAGGATCACGACGTCCTCGCCCGCCTCCACCAGCCGCTTGGCCCGCTCCACGACGAGTTCGGCGAGCGCGATGTGCTGCCTGGGCGTCCGGTCGAACGTGGAGGCGTAGACCTCGCCGCGCACGGAGCGCCGCATGTCGGTGACTTCCTCGGGACGCTCGTCCAGCAGCAGGACCATCAGCCGGCACTCGGGATGGTTGCCGGCCACGGCGGCGGCGATCTGCTGGAGCAGCACGGTCTTGCCGGTCCTCGGCGGGGCAACGACGA
Source organism: Streptomyces sp. NPDC056160 (assembly GCF_042268205.1). Taxonomy (NCBI): domain Bacteria; kingdom Bacillati; phylum Actinomycetota; class Actinomycetes; order Kitasatosporales; family Streptomycetaceae; genus Streptomyces; species Streptomyces sp. NPDC056160. Next base: position 69,052 of record NZ_JBHJUW010000005.1, on the reverse strand, counting down.
GTCCGCGCTGCCCCTTGCCCACGGGCGCGATCAGGTCCGTCACCCGCCCGGCGAGACCGGCGGCCGGGTGTTCGAGGCGGAGCCGTTCGCGGGGGTGCAGGGGCGTCAGGTCGTGGAAGCGGCGACGGCCGCCCGGATCGCCGGGAGCGCGCCCGTCCACGCGGGCGATGCCGGTGACGGAGCGCCGGTCGCCCAGCACGGCATCGAGCAGGTCGCCCTTGCGCAGGCCGTGGCGGCGGATCAGGGCGGCGGGGACCCGGGGGTCGGCGGGGGAGGGGAGGAGGTCCGGGCCGCGCAGGTGGCCCGTCCCGCCGGCATCGGTGTCAAGGACGCCGGTGACGAGCCGGGCGGACGGGGCGGACTGCGCGCCCACCGGGGGATGGTCGAGGGTGACGGTCATGATCGACGGACCTTTCACGGACGGAGACACACGGCACGGGAGCCGTGCGGGAGGAAGAAGCGAGGGAGAAGCGAGGGAGAAGGGAGGGAGAGGGGCCACGCGGCACGCGTCGGGCAGGGCCCGGACGCCGCGGGCGCGGTCACCGTCCCGGTGCGGCGGCTCGGACGGCGTGCGGCGCACGCGGCCCGGGGCCCACGGGAGGGTGGTGGGAAGCTGCTGTGCCGGACGCGCCGACCGGATCGGCGGTCACGTCGGTGGATCAGCTCGGAAGGAGAGAGAGAATCACATCGCACCGGCGCCCATAGGAAAGAGGGCGTGACACAAGTGCTCCAGGCAATGTAGCACGCCCCTGCCTGGAGGGCCACCCCACGGACCGGGCCGCCGCCACCGGGTCAGGTGCCGGGCCGCGCGCGGTACTAGGCTGACGTGGTGTTCAGCCCGCAAGGACCCACGGTCCGTGAACTCGCCGCGCAGGCACTCTCCTCCGTCGAGCACGGCTACGACCTGCTCGCACCCAAGTTCGATCACACCCCTTTCCGCACCCCGGACCCGGTGCTGGAGGCCGTGGGGTCCGTGCTGGAGCGGACGGGGCCGTACGACGACGGGCTCGACCTGTGCTGCGGAACCGGCGCCGGTCTCGACGTGCTCACGCGGGTGTGCCGCGGAACGGTCACCGGGGTCGACTTCAGCGCGGGCATGCTCGCCGTCGCGCGGCACCGCGCCGGCCGGGCCGCCCTGGTCCGCGGAGACGCGCGTGCCCTGCCGTTCACCGAAGCCTTCGACCTGGTCGTCAGCCTGGGTGCGCTCGGTCACTTCCTCCCGGCCGAACTGCCCGCGCTCTTCGGGCAGGTACGCACGGTCCTGCGGCCCGGCGGCGTCTTCGCGCTGCCGGTGTTCGCGCCGCCGTCGCCCCGGTCGCGGGCGTTCTGGACGCTGCTCGGGTTCGACGCGGTGATGCGGGTGCGCAACGTCGTGTGGCGACCGCCGTTCGTCATGTACTACCGCGCGTTCCGCTTCGGCGGTGTGCTGCGGGAACTGGAGCGTGCCGGTCTGCGGACAGAGCTGTACGCGCTGCCCGGGTTCGGCCGGCGAGCCGACGGCAGCCCACGGGCCCGGCTGGTCGTGGCCCGTCGGCTGCCTCGGGACCGCCCACAGATCAGGCCGATCGCGGCGCGTCGGCTGCCCTGAGACCGCGGCCGGTCGGCCCGACGGGGGCGAGCGCGCTGCCGGAGGCCGGTCCGGTGCCGGTGGCTCAGCCCGCCGCCGGCAGCGTGAACTCGTAGACGAGCGCGTCCTGCCGGGCGTCCACCACGAGGTCGGTGATCTCCAGCAGTCGGGCGTACTGGTCGTGGACGCGCCGGGTCACGCGCACCGAGGGGCCGTCCGTGAGCCGGGTGATCGAGTCCCGGTGGTGCAGGGCCAGGCCCGCCCGCCGCATCCAGTCGTAGGCCCGCCGCAACTGTGCGGCGCACGAGCCGTCGGCGCGGTCCCGGTAGCGGGCCAGCTCGTCCACCTCCGCGAGGGCCACCGCGGAAAACGATGTCACCGCGGTGCGCAGTCCGGTGCCGTCGGCCGTCGCCGAGCGGTAGCGGTGCACCAGGGTCGGCCGCCGGGGGGCGAGGCCCAGCTCCGCCGCGTGCTCCGGCGGCGGCGTCTCCCAGGCCACCGTGGCCCGGTCGAAGGCGTCCGGGACGGCGGAGCGGGCGCCCACGGGGAAGTCCAGGAACGTGGACGGCTCGACGGGCAGCCCGGTCAGCGTCGCGTGGGTGCCGCGCCGGTCGGTGGCGACGAGCCCGTCGCGGCGCAGCACCTCCAGCGCCTGCCGCACGGTCTCCCGGCTCACCTGGAAGTGCGCGGCCAAGTGCCGCTCGCTCGGCAGGCGTTCACCGGGCGGGATGGTGCCGGCGCGCAGTTCGCCGAGCAGTTGGGTGGCGATTCTCCAGTACAGCGGCTGTGCTTCGGCCGCTCCTGGGGTCGTCGGACGGTGGTGGGGGGTGGTGCGGGCCATGCCGCGCCTCCTGTTGATGACGTACGGTAGCCGCGTGGGCTCGGTGCGCCACCAGATCTACCATTGGTCTAAACCAGTCGGAAGATGGTTGGTGCGGTTCGACCGAAATCCGCTCATGCCCCACTCCTCAACACGTCGCCGGGCCGCCGCCGGTTCCCTCGGCCGGCTCGCTCAGGCGCGCGAGCGCAGCCAGCGCAGCTGGGTGGCCTCCTGGTAGGGGCCGCCTCCCTCGTGGTCGTTGAAGTCGTACACCTCGATCGTCTTGTCCTCGTGCGCCCACGCGTTGAACGCGGCGAACACCGTGGACGGCGGACAGGTCTCGTCCTCCAGGGCCGCCGAGAAGAGGGCCGGCGACCGGCCGCGGGCCGCGAAGTGGACCCCGTCGAAGTACGCCAGCGTGCGCAGCACGTCCGCGGTGCGGCGGCGGTGCGTCTTGAGGTAGAGCCCGATCTCCCGGTAGGGGTGCCGGTCGGTCAGGGTCGCGGCGCGCGGGTAGTCGCACAGGAACGGCACGTCCGGCGCGATCGCGACGAGGTCCGGCACCAGGCCGCCCACCGCGATCGTGATGCCGCCGCCCTGGCTCGCGCCGAGCGCGACGGTGCGGGCGGAGTCGGTCAGCGGGTGCGAGCGCGCCGCCTCGACCGCGCGGACCGCGTCCGTGAACACCCGGCGGTAGTAGTAGTTCTCGGGCGCGTCGATGCCGCGGGTCATGAACCCGGGGTACGCCGGAGCGCCGCCCACCGGGTCGGCGGTGCCGCCTCCGCCGCCCCAGGCGCTGCCCTGGCCCCGCGTGTCCATCACGAAGTGCGCCCGGCCCGTCGACGCCCACAGCAGGTGCTCGTGCGGCAGCCCGCGTCCGCCGCCGTAGCCGATGAACTCCACGACCAGCGGCAGCGGCGCGTCGACGCGGGCGGGCAGTGTCAGCCAGCCCTTGACCGGGTGGCCGCCGAACCCGGCGAAGGTGACGTCGTAGACCTTGACCGTGCTCAGCCCGGTGTCGACCAGCTCGAAGCGGGCGTCGAGATCGTGCTCGCGGGCCTCCAGGAGGGTCTTGGACCAGAAGGCGTCGAAGTCCGCCGGCTCGGTGGACGCGCTGCGGTACTCGCTGAGTTCGTCGAGGGAGAGGTCGAACAGAGCCATCGGCAACCGCCTTGCTGGAACGCGTGGTGAGGATGATCACACCGTACGGCGGTGGTCGGATGGTTCGCCAGACCCGGTCCGTGGCCGGACGGACGGCAGGGGGCATCGCCGTTCCCCTGTCGTGCCGGCGGGGGTGGTCGTGCCTGACGGCTCGTCCGGCGGGTCGGACAGCGCGCGGCGGCGCCGTACACGGGCAGGTGATCGGGTCACCCGGACACGGGGGTGCCGGGCGGGCCCCTGACCGGCGCCGCGCGGGCACGGGACCGGCGCCGCACAGGCACGGGATCGCACCCTGCCGGCCCGTGGCGTGACGCGCACCGCCCAGGCGCGCTACCGGCACCCGGCACCCGGCGCGCGACCGCATCCCGCGCGCGGCCGGGGGCGGCGCGCGGGCGGCCCCGCCGTCAGCCGAAGCGCTCCACGCGGACTCGGTCCACGGGCAGGCCCGCCGCGACGAGCAGCCGGCAGGCGTGTTCCGCGAAGGAGTTGGACCCGCACACGTACGCCTCCCAGCCGCCCTCGGGCGCCTCGGCGACGAGCGGTGCCAGATGTGCGGCGGACAGCCGTCCCGCCGGCTCGCCCGCCGGGGCCTCGCGGGTGAAGACGGGTGTGGTCTCCGCGCCGAACTCGCGGGCGTAGATGAGTTGTTCGGGGCTGCGCGCGGACACCAGAAGGCGCAGCGGCACGGTCAGGCGCCGAGCCCGGTGGTGCCGCACCATCGACATCAGCGGTACGACCCCGCTGCCCGCGCCGAGCAGCAGCGCCGGCCGGTCGCCGGGCCAGGCGAAGAAACCGCTCAGCGGCCCGCGCACCTCCACCTGGTCGCCCGGCCGGGCCACCGTGTGGAACCAGCCGGAGACCTCGCCGCCCTCGACGTGGTCCAGGGTCAGCTCGACGTGCCCCGAGTCGTCGGGCGCGGAGGCGAGGGAGTAGTGGCGCTGGGCCACGTAGCCGTCGGGCGCGGTCAGCCGCAGCATCAGGTGCTGCCCGGGCAGGTGCCCCGCCCAGTGCGGGACCGCGAGGCGGAAGGTGGCCGCGCGCGGGGTCTCCCGGCGGATCTCGGTCAGGGTTGCCGTCCGCCAGGTCGCGGCCGCCTGCTCGCCCACCGCGATACGTCCGGGCACGGCGAACCGGCTCGGCGGCACGAACGTCCCGGGCACGGCGGTCCCGGACGTCGGCGTGCCGCTCGTCGGCGTCCCGGGCATCGGCGTCCTGGTCACCAGCGTCTCAGTCACCGGAGTACCGCTGCTCCTCCCAGGGGTTGCCGCGCGCGTGGTAGCCGTTCTGCTCCCAGAAACCCGGCTCGTCGTGGTCGAGGATCCGCAGGCCCGCGATCCACTTGGCGCTCTTCCAGAAGTACAGGTGCGGCACCAGGAGCCGCGCCGGGCCGCCGTGCTCGGCCGCGAGCGGCTCGCCGTCGTGGGTGAACGCGATCCAGGCGCGCCCGCCGCGCAGGTCGGCCAGCGGCAGGTTGCTGGTGTACCCGGTGTGGGAGTAGGCCACCGCGTGCGTGGCCCCCGCGTGCGGCACCGCCGCGTCGAGGAAGACGTCCAGCGACACCCCGCCGAAGCGCACCCCGAACCTCGACCAGCCCGTCACGCAGTGGATGTCGCCCTCGTAGGCGGATTGGGGGAGCTGCCGCACCTGGGCCAGGTCCCAGGTACGGGCCTCGGCGACCAGGCCGTCGACGCGGAAGGTCCACTCCTCGGGCGCGAGGTCGGGTGTGACCTCCGCGGACAGGACGGGCCAGTCGTCGCCCGCGTCGTACTGTCCGGGCGGCAGGCCCGGGTTGTGGACGCGCGGGCGCCCGGTGAAGCCTCGGGTGACGTGCATGCGGGTGGTGCCTTCCGGGCCGCCGTGCGGCGGCCCCGCCGGTCGGACGGGACGGACCTCCCGCCGGCCGGGCGGGACGGTTGCTGACCCGTCCACCGTACGTGCTCGCCGGACCTGCTCCCGCCCCGGGCCGGGCCCGCCGTCGTGACAGCCGTGTGAACTCTCCCGGCGGCCCGCCGCGAGCGGGAATAGCCGCCGGGTGATCTCCCTTGCAGGTGGCGTGCCGGCCGCGGTGGGCCCGCGGCCGGTGACACGGCGACAGCGAAGGAGAGTGGGAGCGATGCCGAAGGCGTACGTCTTCACCCGGTACGGCGGCCCGGACACCGAGGCGTTCGTGGACGTCGACCGGCCCCGTCCCGGCCCCGGGCAGATCCTGATCGCGGTGCGCGCGGCGGGGGTGAACCCGGTCGACTGGAAGCTGCGCACGGGTTTCCGGCGGCCCGGCGAGAGCGGGGAGCCGGTCTTCCCGCTCGTCTTCGGCAGCGAGGCGTCCGGCGTCGTCGAGGAGGTCGGCGAGGGCGTCACCGGCTTCGCCGCCGGGGACGAGGTCTTCGGGAACACGGCGGCGGGCGGCTACGCGCAGTACGCGCTGCTGCCGGCCGAGGCCGCCGCCCACAAGCCCGCCGCGGTGCCGTTCACCGACGCGGCCACGCTGCCCGTCGCCGCGGCCACCGCCTACGACGGTCTGCGCCAGCTGGACCTGCCGACGGGGGCGACCGTGCTCGTCACGGGCGCGGGCGGCGGGGTCGGCGCGGCGGCCCTGCAGATCGCCCGCTCCTTCGGGCTGCGGGTCCTCGGCGTGGCGAGCGGGGGCAAGAAGGACTTCGTGGAGTCGCTCGGCGCGGTGCACGTGCCCTCCGGGCCCGGGTGGGCCGAGCGCGCGCGGGCCGCCGTGCCCGACGGTGCCGACGGCGTCTACGACCTGGTCGGCGGCGAGGTCCTGCGGGAGGCGGCGGGCCTGGCGGCCGACCGCGCGAAACTGATCACCGCCGGGGCGCCGGAGCCGGACGTCGAGGCGCTGGGCGGGTCGCGGGTGCGGCGTGCCCGCACGGCCGCCGTCCTGGAGGCGGTCGCGGAGCTGGTCGTCCGCGGCGCCCTGGACCCGCACGTCACGCAGACGTTCCCGCTGGAACGGGCCGCCGAGGCGTTGCGCACCGTGGAGGACGGCCACGCCCGCGGCAAGGTCGTCATCGAGGTCGCCGCGTGAGCGTGCACACGGGCGGCGCCGCCGCCGGGCCGGGGCGGGGACACGTCCTGGACAACCCGGCCCTGGCCTCGCTGACCGGCCCGCACGCCCGCTTCGCCGAGCGGCGCGGACGGGTGCTGCGCTACCCCGTGGACATGTCGCCGTGGCTGGCGCTGCCCGAGGAGCCCGACGCCCGGGACTGGGCCGATCTCGCCGCCCTCGCCGGACCCGGCACCGAGGTCCCCCTGCCGGGGTTCGCGGGCCGGGTGCCCGCGGACTGGGAGATCACCTTCCACGTCGAGGGCGTGCAGCTCGTCGACGACGGCCTGGCCGCGGCCCCCGACCCGGAGGCGGTCCGCCTCGGCCCCGCCGACGTGCCGGAGATGCTCGACCTGATCGCCCGGACGGAGCCCGGTCCGTTCCTGCCGCGCACCATCGAACTCGGTACGTACCTGGGCATACGCCATCACGGAGCGCTCGTCGCGATGGCGGGGGAGCGGCTGCATCCGCCCGGTCACACCGAGATCAGCGCGGTGTGCACGGACCCCGCCTTCCGCGGCCGGGGTCTGGCGAGCCGGCTGGTCCTGGCCGTCGCCCACGGCATCCGCGCGCGCGGCGAGACCCCGTTCCTGCACACGGGCGCGCGCAACACGGACGCCATACGGCTGTACGAGTCCCTCGGCTTCCGGCTGCGCCGCCGCACCGCGTTCCTCGCGGCCCGCGTCCCCGAGAGGCTGGACGACGGTCTCGCGGCCGCGGTGCCGGTGGTGTAGCGCGGCGTGCGCCCGGGGGCGGGTCAGCCGCCGCCGGGCGGTGTCCAGGCGTTGTAGCGGGTCAGGTAGCCCGCGAACCGCTTCAGGTCCTCCTCGGGCCAGCCCGCGAGCCGCTCGTGGAAGGCCGCCCGGCGGCTCTCGGTGACCTGGACGAGGAGCTGCCGGCCGGCGTCCGTCAGGTGCAGTACCTGGACCCGGTGGTCCTCCGGGTCCAGGCGCCGCTCGATGAGGCCGGTCCGCTCCAGCGCGGCGACCTGCCGGCTGACGGTGGACTTGTCCAGGGCGTAGTGCGCGGCCAGGTCGGTGGCGCGGCAGCCGCCGCGCTCCTCCAGGTGCCCGAGCAGCGTGTACGAGACCAGGGACAGCTCCGGGTGCATGCGGCCCGCCGAGGCCCTGGCACGGCGGGCGAACACCGTCATCTCGCGCTGGATGGTCTCGACGGCCGCCTCCCCGGCCGGCCCGCTCGCGGGCGCGCCCTGGGTGGCGGCGCTCTCGTCCGGCGCCTCGGCTGCTGTCACTGAATACCTCCCCGGTTCCTTCTGGTTGTATAGTACAACTGAAACAGGAGTTGTATATGCCAACCTTTGGAGGTCGTGAGCGATGAGGTCGCCTGCGCTGCGCCATGTGCTCACCCACCTGATCACCCCGCTGCTGATGTGCCTGGGCATGGGGCTCGCGTACATGGGCGCGTTCGTGACCCCGCAGCCGCACCACCTGCCCGTCGCGGTGGTGGGCGCCGGACCGCAGGCCAAGGTGTTCGCCCAGACGGTCAAGGACGCGGCGGGCGACCAGCTCGACGTCCGCACGGTGGGCACCCGCAAGGCCGCAGTCGACCTGCTCGAGTCCCGTGACATCGACGGGGCCTATGTGCCCGCCGGGGCGCCGGAACTGATCGTGGCCGGCGCCGGGTCGGACATGAGCGCCACTGCCGTCGAGAAGGTCTTCACGCCCGTCGCCGCGCGCCAGGGCCTTCCGCTGAAGGTGACCGACGTGGTCCCGCCCACCTCCGACGACCCCACCGGACAGGGCCTGTTCTTCCTGCTGGTCGCGCTGAGCATCGGCTCGTACGCCTCCGTCGCGGCCATCGGCGCCGCCGGCGCGGCCCTGTCGATGCGGATCCGCGCCCTGCTCACGCTCGGCGTGTCCGCCGTGGTCGGCGGCATCGGCGCGCTGCTCGCAGGCCCGGTCTTCCATCTCGCCCCACACAGCCTGCCGGGCATCTGGGGCATGGCGTGGCTCTACTCCGCCGGCATCCTCTTCATCGGCGTCGGTCTGCACACCTTCCTCAAGCGCTGGACGACGCTCACCATGATGGTGCTGTTCGTGATGCTCAACTTCACCACCTCCGGCGGGTTGTTCCGGCCCGAACTGCAGAACGGCTTCTTCGGCACCCTGCACGCCTTCTGGAACGGCGCCGGGTTCGTCGAGGGCGCCCGCAGTCTGCTCTACTTCGGCGGCGACGGCCTGGGCCGCGACCTGTGGACGCTGGTGGCCTGGCTGCTGGCCGGCCTGGCGGTCACCGCGATCGCGGGGGCCTGCGAGGGCTTCAGGACGCCCGCCTCCCACGGCGCCCACGCGGCCGGGGCAGGCCATGCGGCAGGCGGGGCCCCCGCCGCCGGTGCGCCGCGCACGGCGCCCGCGCTCCCCGTGCGGGACACCAAGGAGGCGACCGGTTCCCGGCCGGCCGGCGCGAGCGCTGCCGAAACGCCCGAGCAGGCCGCCGAGGGGGAGGCCGAGGAGGAACTCGAAGAGACCGTCGGCGTCTGAGGGTTGGGGTAAGGTGATCTGCGGCCGTGGACGGTCCCGGCCGTGGGAGACCGAGGAGGTGAGACCCATCAACGCTGTGTCGGCTCGGGTGCTCTCCTCCCTCCGAGGCGCGGATCACCGTCGGTAGGTGACCGCGGGAGCACTCTTCGGCTCCCGAAAGGTCTCGGCCTCCATGCCTGAACTCCCCCCTCCGTCCGCCCGCCCCTCTCCCGCTCCCGCTCCGCCGGCCGTACGCGCCGAGGCCGTCACGGCACTGCGCGCCGCCGGCTGCGTGTTCGCCGAGGACGAGGCGGAGCTGATCCTCGCCACCGCCGGCACGCCGCACGAGGTCACCGTCCTCGTGGAGCGGCGTGCCGCCGGTCTGCCCCTCGAACAGGTCCTCGGCTGGGCCGCGTTCCACGGCCTGCGCATCGCCGTGGAACCGGGCGTGTTCGTACCCCGTCGCCGTACCGAGTTCCTCGTGGACCAGGCCCTGGCCCAAGTGCCGGACGCCTCCGTGGTGGTCGACCTGTGCTGCGGCACGGGCGCGGTGGGCACCGCGCTGGCCACCGCGCTCGGCCCCGTCGAACTGCACGCCGCCGACATCGACCCGGCGGCGGTGTGCTGCGCCCGCCGCAACGTGGGCGCGGTCGGCGGCCGGGTCCACGAGGGTGACCTGTTCGAGGCGCTGCCCGCCGCGCTGCGCGGACGCGTGGACATCCTCGCGGCCAACGTGCCCTACGTCCCCACCGACGAGGTCGCCCTCCTGCCGTCCGAGGCCCGCGACCACGAACCGTCCACCGCGCTCGACGGCGGCGCCGACGGCCTCGACGTGCTGCGCCGGGTCGCCGCCGGGGCCCCCGACTGGCTCACCCCCGGCGGCTGCCTCCTCGTCGAGACGAGCGCCCGCCAGGCACCGGCGGCCCTGGCCGCCTTCGCCGCGGCCGGACTCGCCGCGCGCCTGGCGGCCTCCGAGGAGCTGTACGCGCACGTCGTCCTCGGCACGCGCCGGCCGGGCGCGCGGTGACGGCGGCTCCCGGGCCCGGCCCGATCCGAACGAGAGGCCGAAGGCCCTGTCGACGAGAGGCCCCGAGCCCCTGTCGACGAGAGGCCCGAGGCCTCCTCGTCGCCCTGCCGTCCGCCAGGTCCTACGCCGGAGTCTGCGCGCGGGCGACGAGCAGCGCCACGTCGTCGTGGTTGTCCGGCTGCCGCAGCCTGCGCAGCAGCAGGTCGCACAGCTCCTCCAGCGGAAGCAGCGGATCGTCCAGCAGTGACAGCAGCAGGTCCAGGCGCTCGTCCAGGGCGTGCCGGCGGGTCTCCACCAGACCGTCGGTGTACAGCACCAGCTGGTCGCCCGGCTCCAGGCCGAAGCTGGTGGTGGAGAACGCGACACCGCCGACGCCCAGCGGCACCCCGGTGGGCAGGTCGAGCAGCTCGGGAGGGCGGCCGGGCCGCACCCGGGCCGGCGGCAGGTGCCCGGCGTTGGCGATCCGGCACTGGCGCAGGCGCGGGTCGTGGACCGCGTACAGGCAGGTGGCGATGGAGTGGTCCAGGCCGTCGGTGATCCGGTCCAGGTGTTCGAGCAGCCGCGCGGGGTCGAGGTCGAGCGAGGCCAGGGCCTTCGTCGCGGTGCGCAAGCGCCCCATGGTGGCCGCGGCGCCGATGCCGCTGCCCATGACGTCGCCGACGACCAGTGCCGTCTTGTCGTCCTCCAAGGGGATCACGTCGAACCAGTCGCCGCCCACCTCGGTGGTGGCCCCGGCCGGCTGGTAGCGGGAGGCGACCTCCAGACCCCCCGTGACCGACGGATGGTGGGGCAGCAGGCTGCGCTGGAGGGTCAGGGCGGTGTCGCGGGCGTTCTGGTACCAGCGCGCGTTGTCGATCTGCACGGCCGCGCGGGCGGCCAGCTCCCGGGCCAGCAGGACGTCGTCGTCGCTGAAGGGGTGCGGGTTGCGGGTGCGTTTGAGGTCCAGCGCGCCCAGCACCTCGCCGCGCGCGATGAGCGGCACGGCCAGGTAGGAGTGCACGCCGGCGCGGCCGAGCAGGACGGCGGCCTCCGGGGACCGGGCGATGCAGGCCAGGTCCTCGTCCTTCACCTGCGCCACCAGGACCGGCTCTCCCGTGCGCACGCACCGGGTGACCAGGCGGTCGGGGCCGTAGCGGGCGATCTGGCCGGGTGTGTCGGCGGCCTCCAGGGCGTCCGAGGCGTGGTCGGCGCGCACCGCCAGCGCCCTGATCACCGCGGGTTCGGCGGGCCCCAGCTTGCTGCGGCGGCCCCCGACGACCGCTTCCAGCAGGTCCACGGCCGCCACGTCGGCCAGTTCCGGCACGGCGACGTCGGCCAGTTCGCGTGCCGTGCGGTCCAGGTCCAGGGTGGTGCCGATGCGGGCCGAGGCGTCGGCGATCAGCGCCAGGCGCCGCCGGGCGGCCTCCGCCTCGATGCCCGCCCGGTACTGCTCGGTGACGTCCACCACCGACACCGCCACGCCCAGCGGGGTGCCCACCGCGTCCTCCAGCCGGTACATCGACACCGACCAGGCGTGGTCGGTGTCGGGGTCGGCCGGTGTCCTGCCGACCGCGAAGACGTCGACGAGGGACTGCCCCGTCGCGAGGACCTGCCGCGCCGCCGACTCCACGGCGTCGGCGTCCACCTGCGCCAGCACCTCGGGAACGGTCCGGCCGATGTGCTCCTCGGCGCAGACGCCGTCGATCCGCTCCAGGGCCGGGTTGACCGAGACGTAGCGCAGCCGGGTGTCCAGGACGGCCAGCCCGATCGGGGACTGCGAGACGATCCGGGCGGACAGGGCCACGTCCCGCTCCAGCCGGCGCACGGTCGACTGGTCCGCGGCGAGCCCGAGCGCGTAGACGTCCCCGCGGTCGTCCAGCAACCGCATGTTGCGGAACTCGACCAGGCGGGTGCTGCCGTCCTTGTGCCGGATGGGGAAGGCGCCCGCCCAGCTCCGGCCTGTCCGCAGGACCTCGGTGAACAGCTCGATCACGACGTCGAGGTGCTCCTCGTGGACCATGATCCGGGCCGCGTACTGGCCCAGCGCCTCCCGCGCCGAGTAGCCGAACAGCTCCTCGGCCTGCGGGCTCCACAGCACGATGCGTCCCTGGGCGTCCAGCACGACCGAGGCCACGCGCAGCACGTCGAGCAGGCCGCTCGGCTGCACCGGGCCGGACACCGGCTCGTCGCCCTCGGCCAGGGGAGCCCCGGCTGCAGTCATCCCACGCACCGCCTTCACCCGTCCACGCGGCCCGCCGTCCCCCGGGCCGGCACGCCCCGTCGTACCGCGCCCCCGCTCACGTCCGAGAGGGTCCGTCGCTCCTCTCCACCATCTCTCAACACCCGGGTGGCCGTCCCGCCGAATCCGCCGGAAGGACCGACGCCAGGGCGGACGGCCGGCGCCGGTAGTGCCGCGCGCAAGGTGGTGCTTTGCTGAGGAGAGTGAGGGTGGAGCGCGGCTCGGGGGGAACCCCAGTGCGGTACTGCAGCGCGGCCACGAGAGGAGCGATCACGATGGAGAGCGAGCGAGCGCACCCGGAATCCGTGTCGGTGGAGCTGAGCGGATGCAGCAAGGAGGACGCCCGGATCGTCTTCGACGCCCTGTGCGGCTGCTACTCGTCCGACCGGTGTACGGACGACGTGCCCCGCGAGTTCCACGAGGTGCGCCCGACGGTGTGGCTCGGCACCTTCGACGTCGCCGAGACCCATGGGCCCGAGTGCGGGCCCACCCGGCTCGGGGCGTCCGTCGTCGCGGACGTGCAGGGCGGCTACTGGGCGATCGACCGGTTCCGCATGACCCTGGACACCCTGTTCACCGTCCAGGACCTGGCCACGGCCTCCGGGGACCAGGAGCGGGAACTGCACGTCCGCCTGGAGAGCCGCTGACGGCACCGGCGGTGTGAGGGGCGCCGGCCGCCGCGGGAAGGCTGCGGCCGTACGGCCGTCGGAGTGACGGCGGCCGTCCCCTCCGCCCCGGGGACGCGCGCCCCGACCTTTTGCAACTAGTTGCACAACTGCCTCCGGGTCCTCTACAACTAGCGGGTACGCCACCACGCACGGAGGGCCCGATGAGCCGTTACCCGCACCTGCTGAGCCCGCTCGATCTGGGCTTCACCACCCTGCCCAACCGCGTCCTGATGGGTTCCATGCACGTCGGGCTGGAAGAGGCGCAGGGCGGCTTCGAGCGCATGGCGGAGTTCTACGCGGCCCGCGCCCGCGGGGGAGTGGGACTCATCGTCACCGGCGGCATCGCCCCCAACGACGAGGGACGGCCGTACGAGGGCGGCGCCAAGCTGACCACCGAGGCCGAAGCCGGCCGGCACGCCGTCGTCACCGCCGCCGTACACCGCGAGGGCGGCCGGATCGCCCTGCAGATCCTGCACTTCGGCCGCTACGCCTACCACCGCGACCTCGTCGCCCCCAGCCCCCTCCAGGCGCCCATCAGCCCCTTCGTCCCCCGCGAGCTGACCGACGCCGACATCGAGCGGACCATCGACGACTACGTCCGCACCGCCCGCCTCGCCCGGCAGGCCGGGTACGACGGCGTCGAGATCATGGGCTCCGAGGGCTACCTGATCAACGAGTTCGTCGCCGCGCCCACCAACCGGCGCACCGACCGCTGGGGCGGCTCGTACGAGAACCGCATGCGCCTGCCGGTCGAGATCGTCCGCCGGGTGCGCGAGGCGGTCGGGGAGGACTTCATCGTCATCTACCGGCTGTCCATGCTGGACCTGGTGCCCGGCGGCTCGACGCTGGAGGAGGTGATCCGGCTCGCCCGCGCCGTCGAGGCGGCCGGCGCCACCCTCATCAACACCGGCATCGGCTGGCACGAGGCGCGCATCCCCACCATCGCCACCTCCGTGCCGCGCGGCGCCTACACCTGGGTGACCAGGAAGCTCATGGGCGCCGTCTCGGTCCCGCTCGTCACCACCAACCGCATCAACACCCCGGAACTCGCCGAGCGGTTGATCGCCGACGGCTGCGCCGACATGGTCTCCATGGCCCGCCCGATGCTCGCCGACCCCGACTTCGTCGCCAAGGCCGCCGCCGGGACGCCCGAGGCCATCAACACCTGCATCGGCTGCAACCAGGCCTGCCTCGACCACACCTTCAGCGGGAAGATCACCTCCTGCCTGGTCAACCCGCGCGCCTGCCACGAGACGGAACTGGTGCTGTCGCCGACCCGCCGGCGCAAGAGCGTCGCCGTAGTCGGCGCCGGCCCGGCGGGCCTCGCCTGCGCGGTGGCGGCGGCCGAACGCGGCCACGCGGTCACCCTGTTCGACGCCGCCCCCGAGATCGGCGGCCAGCTCAACGTCGCCCGGAAGGTCCCCGGCAAGCAGGAGTTCGACGAGACGCTGCGCTACTTCGGCCACCAGCTCGCGGCACACGGCGTCGACGTACGGCTGAACACGCGCGTGGGCGCGGCCGACCTCGCCGGCTACGACGAGGTCGTCGTCGCCACGGGTGTCGCCCCGCGCATCCCCGACATCCCGGGCGTCGACCACCCGCGCGTCCTCGGCTACCTAGACGTGCTCCAGGGGGGTGCCCCCGTCGGCGACCGGGTGGCGATCCTCGGTGCGGGCGGCATCGGCTTCGACGTCGCCGAGTACCTGACCGACGGCGGCGACAGGACCAGCGAGGACCCGGCGGCGTACTTCCGGGCCTGGGGCGTCGACACGGACCACCGCACGCCCGGCGGCCTCACCGCACCCGAGCGGCCCGCGCCGCCGCGCACCGTCCACCTGCTCCAGCGCAGGAGCACCAAGGTCGGTGCCGGGCTGGGCAGGACCACGGGCTGGATCCACCGCACCGAACTCAAGCACCGCGGCGTCACCATGGTGCCCGGCGTGCGCTACGACCGGATCGACGACGCCGGACTGCACATCACCGTCGACGGCACCAGCAGTGTCCTGGAGGTCGACACCATCGTCCTGTGCACCGGGCAGGAGCCGCGCCGCGACCTGTACGAGGCACTGCTGGCCGCCGGGCGCGCCGCGCACCTCATCGGCGGCGCGGACGTGGCCACCGAACTGGACGCCAAGCGCGCCGTCAAGCAGGGCACGGAACTGGCGGCGTCCCTGTAGCGGCCGCCCCCGGACACGGCGGGGGCCGGGACCCGGGCCTCGGCCTCGGTCTGGGCCTGGATCGCTGCCGGGGCCGGGGTTCCGCCTGGTCCTGGGTTTCTGTCCGGTCCTGGTTTCTGTCCGGTCCCGGGCCGGGGACCCGGCCGTCCGGCGACGCGGCCCTCCCTAGGATGGGCCGCATGTCACTCCCGCACGCCATCCTCACCGCCCTGCTGGAGAAGCCGTCCTCCGGGCTGGAGCTGACGCGCCGCTTCGACCGGTCGATCGGCTACTTCTGGTCGGCGACGCATCAGCAGATCTACCGTGAGCTGGGGAGACTGGAGGCGGACGGCCTGATCCGCACGCTGCCGGCCGAGCAGCCGGCCCGCGGGCAGAAGAAGAGTTACGAGGTCCTGGCGGCGGGCCGCGCGGAACTGGCCCGCTGGACCGCCGCCGCCCAGGAGCCGAAGCCGCTGAGGGACGCCCTGCTGCTGCGGCTGCGCGCCGCCGCTGTGGTCGGCACGGCCGGCCTCGAAGACGACCTCAGGCGCCATCTCGCACTGCATGCGAGGCAGTTGGCGGAGTACCGGGAGATCGAGGAGCGCGACTTCCCGCCCGGCCGGGACAGCTCCCAGGACCGGCTGCGGCACCTGGTGCTGCGGGCCGGGATCGACCTGGAGACGTTCTGGACCCAGTGGCTCGGCCACGCACTGGAGGAGTTCACCGACCTGCCGGACGGCACCTGAGACCGCGCTCCCGCGCTGCCCGGCCCGGCGGACGCCGGACGGGCGGCCGTCACCGCGTCAGGTGCCTGGGACTACCGGTCCTCACAGCCGGTACGGTCTGGAGCGGTGGCGCAGTACCCAGCCGGTGGCGATCAGCGCGGCCCCCACGAGGGCCCCGCCCGCCGCCAGCGTGACCGCACCGTACTCCTTGACGCCCCCGCCGAGGCCCCCCATCACACCGGGCGAGTGCCCGGCCGGCGCGGACGTGGCCGACGCCGTCGGCCCGGAGGCGGCGGTGACGACGACCGACTGGGTTCCGGCGGTGATGTTGTCCGCGCACACCACGATCACGGTGTACGTGCCCGGCCGCACACTCTGCCAGGCGGCCGACTGACTCACGCTCGTCCCCGTGAGCGCCGCTCTGCGGCCCTGCGCGAAGCTGGTCTGGCCGCGTCCGAGCAGCGATGCCGTCCCCCAGCCGCCGCCGACCGGGGTGCACGCGCTGGTGGTGACCGACACGGTGGAGCCGTCGGCGCGCACCGAGATGCCCGGCGCCGCCGCCGCCGGTCCTGCGGCGACGGCGAGCGTGACGGCGGCTGCCGCCGCGACCGGGGCGCGGCGCGGGCGTGGCTGAGTGTGGCGCATGGGACAGTCCTCCGGCGGCACGGTCGGCGGGCCACCCCATGTGCCGCCGGAGATAGGGGATCGCCCGTGCTGCCTCCTCAGGGGCAGCCAACGCCCACCGGGCGCCCGTCGCACGCGCGGCGCACCCGCCCGGGTGACGGCGGGCACCTCCCGGTCGCCGGTCCGGTCGTATGGCCTGACGGCGGCTCTGGTCCGGGCCGGTCGAGTCGGCCTGACGATGTGTCCGGTCGGGGTCCCGGGTCGGACGGTCCGACGGTGTGTCCGGTCAGGGTCCGGTCCGACGGTGCGTCCGGTCCGGTTCGGTTGGGACGGCCTGACGGTGTGTCCGGTCCGGTTCGGTTGGGACGGCCTGACGGTGTGTCCGGTCCGGGTCCGGTCGGACGGTTTCCCCGGCGTGTGGAGTCCCGGTCCCGTCGGACGGCCCTACCGCCCTCCCGCCCCGGTGGTCACCGTCCGTTCCGCCGAGAAGCCGCCCCAGGTACCGTCGGGCAACCGCGCCCGCAACCGCACCCGGTGGCTGACCCGGGCGTCCCGGCCCAGGTAGAAGCTGTACGACGCCTTCTCGCGCGAAGGCGGCCCGCCCCAGACGAGGGAGGTGGCCGGCTGCCCGTCGAGCTGGACCTGGTACTCCGTCACCTCACCGCCGGTGCACGGCGTGACCCAGTCGAGGTCGAGGTGGTACGCCCCGTCCGCACGGAGTGTCGCGGCCCGGAACGCGGTGGGCGCGGTGCCCTGCCCGTCGCCGACGGCGCCCCGCCCGCACGCCGTGAGCAGCGCCAGGGCCCCGCACACCGCGACGACACGCCCGGGAAGGCGGCACGGGCGGGAATCGGACTCCGGAACGCTTTGCACGAGGTCGGCCTCCCCGTCAACTGCGGCGTGGGGAGCCCGCACACCGCTGCGGTCATTAGTCCGGACCAATATGCCGAGCTGACCGGGGACCCATCAAGAGGCGGGGGTGCGCGAGCCGCCCGCAGCGGTGCGTATGCTGACCGCATCCCAGTCGAACTACCCGGTGGCTCCGGGTAGTTCGAGCCGTGGCGTGGATCGCTGTCGTCGCTGGTCCCACGCCTGCGCCGGTGGCCGGGGGAGTTCAGGACCCGTGGGTCCGGCCCCCGGTCGCCCGGCAGGCGTTACGGGCCTTGAGCGGCCCCGTCCCCTAACGTGTGGTCGCACGATCGCATTCATCACCGATGAGATGAATGTCTGTCAATGTCCCCGAGGAGAGGGTTCCTCATCGTGCGTGTCCAGTCGCTGACCCTCGTCGCGGCGAGCGCCGCCCTGCTGGCTCCGACGACACTGCCCGCCGCCCCGTCCCCGCACCACCCGCGCAGCGAGCCGGCGGCCCGCGACGAGGGCGAGGTCGGCGCCGCCGACCTGCTGGCCAGGACGCGCGGCTGCGCCCAGGTGTCCCGCGGCCGCTACCGCTCCGACGCGGGCGCCCGGGCCACCATCCCGGTCTGCGGGCTGCCCGGCGCCGTCTACTGGAAGGCGGACCTGGACATCGACTGCGACGGGCGGCCCACCCGGCGCTGCAACCGCCGCACCGACCCGCAGTTCTCGCCCACCGCCGCCTACGCGCAGTCCGACGGCCGCCGGCTGAACGCCGAACGCCTGCCCTACATCGTGCTGCCCGCCCCCAGCCGCATCTGGGACCACCGCGCCAAGGGCCTGCGCGGCGGTTCGGTCGCCGCCCTCGTCTACCGGGGCCGGGTGCGCTACGCGGTCGTCGGCGACACGGGGCCACGGGACCTCATCGGCGAGGCCTCCTACGCCGCCGCGCGGCAGCTCGGCATCTCCGCCGACCCGCTCGGCGGCGGAGCGCGTTCGGGAGTGACGTACATCGTCTTCGAGAACTCGCGGGTCGGCCGCATCGAGGACCACGCGGCGGCTGTGGCAGAGGGCGAGCGGCTGGCCCGGCGGCTGGTGGGTGCCGGCGCACGCGTCGGATGACCGGGGGACGGGACGGCCCGGCGGTCCCGCCCCCGGCCCGGTTCACACCTTCCGGTAGGCGTAGGCGTCCGCGGCAGCCGCCTCCACCTCGTCCAGTCCGGCCCCCGTGGCGGCCGTCACGACGGCCGCCACCGCGCCCTCGACGAACGGGGCGTCCACCAGCCGCGTGCCGTCCGGCAGTTCGTCGCCCTCGGCGAGCAGTGCCTTCACCGTGAGCACGGCACTGCCGAGGTCGGTCAGCACGGCCACCCCGGCCCCCCCGTCCACGGCCGCCGCCGCCGCGGCGACCAGCTCCGCGCTGGTGCCCAGCCCGCCGCCCTCGCGGCCGCCCGCGGGCGCCACGAGGACCTCCTCGGCCCCGCCGGCAAGTCCCTTCGCCAGGTCCGCCACCGAGGCCGCGACCTCGGCGCTGTGCGACACCAGCACGATCCCGACCCGTCCGCCGTCACCCACGTCAGCCCTCCGCCCCTTCGGCCGTGCCACTGGCCCCGCTCGTCCTGCCGGTCCCAACTGTTCTGCCGGATTCGGTCGCTCCCGTCGCTCCGGTCGTCCCGGCCGTCTCGGCCAGCGCGGCGATGAGCAGTGCCGACGACGTGGCGCCGGGGTCCTGGTGCCCGATGCTGCGCTCCCCGAGATAGCTCGCCCGGCCCTTGCGGGCCTGCAACGGCGTGGTCGCCTCGGCGCCCCGGTCGGCGGCGGCGCGCGCGGCGGCGAAGCCCTCGCCGAGCGCCTCCACGGCCGGCACCAGCGCGTCGACCATCGTCTTGTCGCCCGGCGCGGCCCCGCCCAGCTTCATCACCCCGTCCACTCCGGCCCGCAGCGCCTCGGCGAGCTGCTCCTCGGACACCTCGGAGGCGTCCGCCAGAGCCTTGCCGGTGCGGCGCAGCAGCGTCCCGTACAGCGGCCCCGACGCGCCACCGACCGTCGAGATCAGCTGCCGCCCGGCCAGCGTGAGGACCCCGCCGGGCGTGTCGGGTGCCTCCTGCTCCAGCGTGGCCCGCACGGCCGAGAAGCCGCGCTGCAGATTGCTGCCGTGGTCGGCGTCCCCGATGGCCGAGTCGAGGTCGGTGAGCCGCTGCGCCTCACGGTCGACGGACGCGGCCGTCGCCGTCATCCAGCGGTGGAAGAAATCGGCGTCGAGCACTGGAACTCCCTTGCGTGGTGGATACGGTCGAGCTGCCGGCACGGTCACAGACCCCAGCGCAGGCCCGGCGTGTTCACGGGCGCGTCCCACAGCCGCAGCAACTCCTCGTCGATCTGGCACAGCGTGACCGAGGCGCCCGCCATGTCGAGGGAGGTGACGTAGTTGCCGACCAGCGCGCGGGCCACGGCCACACCGCGCTCGGCCAGGACCCGGTGCACCTCGGCGCCGAAGCCGTACAGCTCCAGCAGCGGGGTGGCGCCCATCCCGTTGACCAGGAGCAGTACGGGGTTGCGCGGGTTCATGTCCTCCAGGATCGCGTTCACCGCGAAGTCCGCGATCTCCCCCGACGTCATCATCGGCCGCCGCTCCCGGCCCGGCTCGCCGTGGATGCCGATGCCCAGCTCCAGCTCACCGGCCGGCAGGTCGAAGGTGGGGCTCCCCTTGGCCGGGGTGGTGACGGCGCTCAGCGCGACACCGAAGCTGCGCGCGTTCTCGTTGACCCGCCGGGCGATCGACTCGACCTGCTCCAGTGGCCGGCCCTCCTCCGCCGCGGCGCCCGCGATCTTCTCCACGAACAGGGTGCCGCCCGTGCCGCGCCGCCCCGCGGTGTACAGGCTGTCGGTCACCGCGACGTCGTCGTCGACCAGTACCTTGGCGGTCCGGATGCCCTCGTCCTCGGCGAGTTCGGCCGCCATGTCGAAGTTGAGCACGTCACCCGTGTAGTTCTTCACGACGAACAGCACACCCGCGCCGCTGTCCACGGCCGCCGCGGCCCGCAGCATCTGGTCGGGCACCGGGGAGGTGAAGACCTCACCGGGGCACGCGGCCGAGAGCATCCCGGGACCCACGAACCCTCCGTGCAGGGGCTCGTGCCCCGATCCGCCCCCGGACACCAGCGCGACCTTTCCGGCCACCGGAGCGTCCCGCCGGACGATCACCCGGTTGTCCACGTCGACCGTCAACTCGGGATGGGCCGCCGCCATGCCGCGCAGCGCGTCCGCGACCACGGTTTCCGCAACGTTGATCAGCATCCTCATGGGTACCTCCTGGGAAATTCGGCAGGCGGGTCTCGGCTGGGGTTCCGCTGTCGGCAGTATCGGTCTTGCGGCAGCGAAGGTCACGCGCGGGAACGTCATGGGCGCGCCCCGGTCCGGGACCACGATCAGGACGCGTACGGACGCCGCCGTCCTCGCACACCGGGGCCTCGCCGGCCCATGGGGCGCCCGCATCGCCCGCACCCACCCGCGGCACCCGGGCGGCGTAGGCGCAGAGCGTTCTGTACGCCCTTTCCGGCGTGCCCTCAGGGTGCGGACATGAGCAGTCAGGCCCCCACCTCGGAGGATGTCGCCGGGGAGGCCGGTGTGTCCCGGGCGACCGTCTCCCGGGCGACTGTCTCCCGGGTCGTCAACGGGGTCCGCGACGTGGACCCCGGGACCCAGGAACTGGTGCACCGGGCCATCGAACGGACCGGCTACGCCCCCGACCGGGCCGCCCGAGCGCCGGTGCCCCGGCGCGCGGAGACCATCGCGCGCGTCGTCTGCGGAGCCGGTGACGCTCCGGGGGGCAGTCAGGAGGCCTTCGCCGCCCGGATCTTCGCGGACCCCTTCTCACGGCGGCAGTCGAGCGGTGTCGCGCACGAGCCGGCCCAGGGGTACCGCGTCCCACCCCATGGTCCGACCGTGCACGACGGCACCGCCCGCGGCGCCGCCGCCGACGATGCCGGGCAACCCGCTGCCCACGCCGAACAGGCGGCCGCCGTCCGGCGCGGCGAGCAGCAGGGCGCGCGGACGCCCGCCGCGGGAGTCGGCTGCCGCTCTCCTCCACCAGCCCCTCGGCGATCGACTCCGTCGCGACGTTGCTGATGGAGCCCGAACTCACTCCGGTGGCCCGGAGGCGCGCGCCGCGGCTCGACGGGCCGTCGAAATACAACTGTTGCACAACGGCGGTCCGGCTTTCCCCCGCAGGTCACGTGCCGTGCGGGCGCCGTCCTCCGGTACCTGGCCTCCTTGTTCGCGGACGGAGGGGGACGAGGTTCGTGCCCGGCCTCTTGACGCCTTCTTCTTGCGGGTCTTAACTCACTCCCTAAATTAAGCCATTGCCTCCTTCAGGAGTCGAACGCTGACGACGTTCGGAGCGGGGCGCGGCTGTCCACTCCCGGAAAGGGACACCAGGAGCCATGCGCAACATCCGAGCCGCGGCCGTAGGCGCCGTCACCCTCTCTCTCGCCCTCGCGGCCACGGCCTGCGGAGGCGGTGCTTCCACCGGCGGCGGGTCCAACGACTCGCCCAAGACGCTCACTTACTGGGCCTCGAACCAGGGCGCCAGCATCTCCGTGGACAAGAAGGTCCTCCAGCCCGAACTCGACAAGTTCGAGAAGCGGACGGGCATCAAGGTGAAGCTGGAGGTCGTTCCCTGGGCGGACCTGCTGAACCGGATCCTGACCGCGACCACCTCCGGGCAGGGTCCCGACGTCCTCAACATCGGCAACACCTGGAGCGCCTCCCTCCAGGCGACCGGCGCCCTGCTGCCCTGGGACGCGGCGAACTTCGCCAAGATCGGCGGCAAGGACCGCTTCGTCGACTCCGCCCTCGGTTCCACCGGCGCCCAGGGCAAGGACCCGGCAGCCGTACCCCTGTACTCGATGGCGTACGCGCTCTACTACAACAAGAAGATCTTCGCCGACGCGGGAATCGCCCAGCCGCCCGCCACCTGGGCCGAGCTGACCGCCGACGGCAAGAAGATCCAGGCCAAGGGCAAACAGGTCATCGGGGCCGAGGGGGCCAACCTCTCCGAGAACATCCACCAGGTGTTCGTGTTCGCCGAGCAGCACGGCGCCCACTTCTTCGGCGCCGACGGCAAGCCCGACTTCACCAGCGACGCGGCGGTCGCGGCGGTCAAGCAGTACGTCGACCTGATGGCCAAGGACAAGGTCATCCCGGTCAGCAACGCCGAGTACGCGCAGAACCAGTCCCTGAGCGACTTCGCCAAGGGCAGGACGGCGATGGTGCTGTGGCAGACCGCGTCCGCCACCTTCAAGGCGCTGGGCATGAAGGACTCCGACTGGGCCGCCGCCCCCGCGCCCGTGCAGTCGGGCGCTCCGGGTACGGGAGCGCAGATCAACTCGATGGTGGCCGGCATCAACATGGCGGTCTTCAAGAACACCCACAACCTCGACGGCGCCGCACAGTTCGTGAAGTTCATGACGAGCGACGAGGAACAGAAGATCCTCAACACCGCCTACGGCTCCATCCCGCCGGTCAAGTCCGCCCAGGCGGACCCGGCGTTCAACTCCCAGGGCACTGCGGTGCTCCGCCGGACCCTCGCCGGCAGTGCGCAGGCGCTGCCGCAGGTGGCCGACGAGTCCCAGTTCGAGACGGCCGTCGGAACGGCGGTGAAGGAACTGTTCGCCGACGCCGCGGCCGGCCGCGCGGTGACCACCGACTCGGTGAAGGCCAAGCTGCAGAAGGCCCAGCAGCAGATGCCGGCGAAGTGAGCACGGACACCCCCATGGCGACCACTGCCTCCGAGACGGGTGCGCGGCCGGTGCACCGGACTTCCCCCGGTGCGGCGCGCGGCCCGCGCCGCACCGGGCGGATCAAGCGCATCGCACTGCCGTACCTGCTCCTGCTGCCCGCACTCGTCCTCGAACTCCTCGTCCACCTGGTGCCGATGGTCATCGGCATCGCGATGAGCTTCAAGGAACTCACCCAGTTCTACATCCGGGACTGGGGTACCGCCCCCTGGTCCGGCATCGACAACTACAAGCTGTCGGTGGACGTCGACGGCCCGGTCGGCGAGGCCCTGCTGCACTCCTTCCTCGTCACCGTCGGCTTCACCCTGCTCTCGGTCGGGCTGTGCTGGGCGATCGGCACCGCCGCCGCCGTCTTCATGCAGGACACCTTCCGCGGGCGCGGCCCGCTGCGGACCGTCTTCCTGATCCCGTACGCCCTGCCCGTCTACGCCGCCGTCATCACCTGGGCGTTCATGTTCCAGCACGACAACGGCCTGGTGAACCACGTCCTGCACGACCAACTGCACCTCACCGGAGAACCCTCCTTCTGGCTCATCGGCGACAACAGCTTCTACGCCCTGCTCACCGTCTCGGTGTGGAAGGGATGGCCGTTCGCCTTCCTCATCGTCATGGCTGGACTGCAGAACATCCCCACTGAGCTGTACGAGGCCGCCGCCCTGGACGGCGCCGGCCGGTGGCAGCAGATCCGCCGCATCACCCTGCCGTCGCTGCGCCCGGTCAACCAGGTGCTGGTCCTCGTGCTGTTCCTGTGGACGTTCAACGACTTCAACACGCCCTACGTGCTGTTCGGCAAGGCGGCACCCGAGGCCGCGGACCTCGTCTCGATCCACATCTACCAGTCGTCCTTCGTCACCTGGAACTTCGGCACCGGCTCGGCCATGTCGGTCCTCTTGCTGCTGTTCCTGCTGGTGGTGACGGGCGTCTACCTGCTGCTGACCTCCCGAGGAAGGAAGACGGCCGATGTCTAGCACCGTCCGGACGCCCCGGCCGGCCCGTGCGCCGATGGCCCCGCCGCGATCGTTCCTGTGGTCGCGGCGGATCTTCCTCACCCTGCTCACCGGGTTCGTCCTGGTGCCGGTCTACGTGATGGTGTCCAGCTCGCTCAAGCCGCTGCAGGACGTCTCGGGGAAGTTCCGCTGGCTGCCCAGCGGACTGACCCTGCGCCCGTACGTCGACATCTGGTCGACGGTCCCGCTCGCGAAGTACTTCATGAACTCCCTCATCGTGGCGGGCGCGGCGACCGCCGGCTCGGTGGTGATCGCGGTCTTCGCCGCCTACGCGGTCAGCCGCTACTCCTTTTGCGGCAAACGCCTCTTCACGGTCACCGTGCTGTCCACGCAGATGTTCCCCGGCATCCTCTTCCTGCTGCCGTTGTTCCTCCTCTACGTCAACATCGGCAACGCCACCGGCATCGCCCTGTTCGGCTCGCGAGGCGGCCTGGTCCTGACGTATCTCACGTTCACCCTGCCGTTCTCGATCTGGATGCTCATCGGGTACTTCGACTCGGTGCCGCGCGACCTGGACGAGGCGGCCCTGGTGGACGGCTGCGGACCACTGCGCGCCCTGTTCCGCGTCGTCGTACCGGCGGCTGTCCCCGGCATCGTCGCCGTCGCCGTCTACGCCTTCATGACCGCCTGGGGAGAGGTGCTGTTCGCCTCGGTCATGACCGACGACGCCACCCGCACCCTCGCCGTGGGCCTGCAGGGCTACTCCACGCTGAACGACGTCTACTGGAACCAGATCATGGCCGCCTCGCTCGTCGTCAGCGTCCCCGTGGTCGCCGGATTCCTCCTCCTGCAGCGCTACCTCGTCACGGGACTCACCGCGGGCGCGGTCAAGTAGCACACCCCCGTTCTCCTCCGAAAGGCTCTCCGTGTCCGACTCGACAGACCTCGCCGCCTTCCCCCGCGACTTCCTCTGGGGCACCGCCACGTCCGCATACCAGGTCGAAGGCGCCGTGGCCGAGGACGGCCGCTCGCCGTCCATCTGGGACACCTTCTCGCACACACCCGGAAAGACCGACAACGGCGACCACGGCGACACCGCCTGCGACCACTACCACCGCTGGCCGCAGGACGTGGCCCTGATGAAGCAACTGGGCACCAACGCCTACCGGCTGTCCATCGCCTGGCCCCGGGTCGTCCCGGACGGTGACGGCCCCGTCAACGCCAAGGGACTCGCCTTCTACGACCGGCTGGTCGACGGCCTGCTGGAGGCGGGCATCACCCCGAGCATCACCGTCTACCACTGGGACCTTCCCCAGACCCTGCAGGACCGCGGCGGCTGGACCGAGCGGGCCACCGCCGAACACCTGGCCCGCTACGCGTCCCTCGTCGCCGAACGCCTGGGCGACCGGGTCACCCACTGGGCCACCCTGAACGAGCCGCTGTGCTCCGCCTGGATCGGTCACCTCGAAGGCCGGATGGCTCCCGGCCTCACCGACCTGACCGCGGCCGTCCGCGCCTCCTACCACCTGCTCCTCGCACACGGCCTGGCCACACAGGCCGTCCGGGCGGCCGTCCCGGGCGCACAGGTCGGCCTGGTCACCAACCACTCGACGGTCGCGGCGGCCTCGACGAGCACGGCGGACGTAGCCGCGGCGGCGCGGATGGACGGCCACACCAACCGCTGGTGGCTGGACCCGGTCTACGGCCGCGGTTTCCCCGCCGACATGCGGGAGCTGTACGGAGTCGAACTGCCCGAGCAGGCAGGCGACTTCGCGACCATCGCCGCACCGCTCGACTGGCACGGCCTCAACTACTACTTCCCGGCCACCGTCACCGACGACCCCACCGGGCCGGCCCCCTACGCCCGCGAGATCCGGCTGCCCGACGTACCGCGCACCGGCATGGACTGGCAGATCGACGCCGACGGCCTGGAGAGCCTGCTGATGCGGCTCACCGACGACTACGGCGTCCGCCGCCTGTACGTCACCGAGAACGGCTCGGCCTTCCCCGACACGGTCGCCCCCGACGGCAGCGTGGACGACCCGGGCCGCACCCGCTACCTGGAGCAGCACCTGGCGGCCTGCGCCCGCGCCGTGCGCAAGGGCGCCCCGCTCGCCGGCTACTTCGCCTGGTCCCTGCTCGACAACTTCGAGTGGGCCTACGGCTACGACAAGCGTTTCGGTCTCGTCCACGTCGACTACGGGACCCAGAAGCGCACCGTCAAGACGAGCGGACGGCGCTACGCGGAGATCGTCCGGGCGCACCGCCGGGGCCTCGCCACCGGGTGACACCTGCCGTACGCACGCAGACCCCGTCCGCCGTGACACATCAGGCGGGCGGGGCCGCCGGCGCGCGGCGACGCGACACTCACGCCTGGGTTACGTGTTCGAGGACGGCCTGCACCCCAACGAGGCCGGGTCCCACGCCATAGCCTCCGCCATGGACCTCGACGCCTTGTGAACGGGCTGCCTCAACCGGGGCACGCGGGCTGTTCACCCGGCTGCCCGCCGGGCCGCACCAGCTCGGCGTTGAACTGCGCCCCGGTCAGCAGGGCGAGGTTGGACAGCCACAGCCACACGAGGAAGACGACCACGCCTGCGAGGGAGCCGTACAAGCGGTGGTAGGTGCTCACATGCGAGGCGTACACGGCGAAGCCCAGGGAGACGAAGAGCAGGAGAACGACCGCCAGACCGCCGCCCGGCGCCATCCTGCGCACCGGCCGGGACGGAGCCGGACCCGAGCGGTACAGCACCAGGACCAGAGCGACCGCCACCGCCGCCAGAACGGGCCAGCGCAGCGCCTCCCACGCGGCCTGGGGCACGTCGCCCAGGCTCAGCGCCCGGCCCAGCCGGCGGGCGGCGCTGCCACTGAGCAGCAGCGCGAGCGTCGTCGTCAGGAGCAGGGAGATCAGCACGAGAGCGGTGATGACGATGCGCGGGGCGGTCCGCCACACCGGCCGGTGCGCGCCGGTGCGGTGCATGGCGTGCAGGGCCCGGCGGAAGACGCTCAGATAGCTGGAGCCCGACCACAGCGCGCCCACGCCGCCGAAGGCGACCAGCACCCACGCCGCCGACGACTGCTCGGCCAGCTGCTGCAGGGTGCTGCGCAGCAGCCCGCGGGACGCGACGGGGACGGCCCCCGTCACCCGGTCGATCACCTCCGGGGTCGCGGCGGGCATGGTCAGCCCCAGCACCGAAAGGATCACCAGCAGCACGGGGAACAGGGCGAGCATCGCGTAGTAGGTCAGAGCCGCGGCCCAGTCGGTGACGTCGTCGTTCCACAGGGCCACCGGTGTCCGGCGCAGCGCCGCCCACCACCGCTTTCCCCTGGTGCCGGCTTCGCGCATGATCTCGCTGCTCTCACTGTCCGTCGTTCGGGGGCCCGGCACCTTCGGCCTTCGTACCGGTGGGACCGGTGGGCTCGGCGCGTACGACGACCGCGTAGGAGCCGACGCCGAGGAGGCGCTCCCCGCAGATGTCGCCGAGGGCCGTGTACAGCATGCGGATGTGCCCGGTCGCGTCGTCGAAGGCGACGTCCTTGACGGTGCCGCGGGCGACGCCGTGTTCGGTCAGGAGGCGGTGGCCGATGACCTCGTGGTGGGTGGGGAAGTTCCTCGTGCCGGGATCGGAGGTGGCGCGGGAGCGCACGATGACTGCGTCCCGCCCCATCGCCTCGACGGCCTCCCAGGCGATGGGCGCGGCATGCCTGCGGGCTTTGGACAGGCGCAGGCAGGCGATGGTCCTGGTGTGCGCGTCCACGGTCAGGCCGTCGACGCGCCCGAGGAGTTCCGCCTCCTCCGCCGTGATCACAGGGAGGCCCACGGCCTGGGTGAAGAGCATCATGCCTGCCTTCCCTCCGCGGCGGGGGGTGCGTCCGTGGCCGGCGGTGTGCCCGCGGCCGGGCGTGTGTCCGCGGCCGGCTCTCGGGTGTGCGCGTCGAAGGCCTCGACCTGGGCGCTGAAGCTGGGCAGGTCGTGGGTGACGTAGTGGCGGGCGTGCGAGGGGACGACGAGGGCGCGCCCGGAGACGGCGCGTGTGTCTCCGCGGGGGATGAACACCTTCCGCTCCCGGCGGTCCAGGTTCTCGTTCGCGGCGATCTCGAAACCGATCACGCGTCCGCTGCCGCCCGCCTCGATCACGACGTCCAGGACGGTGCCCACCTCGGTTCCCCGGTCGGTGAGGACGGGCGCGCCGATGACATGGCCGTGCCCGGCTTCGCCGGACCCCACCACCGCCTCGTGCTCCGCCAGGACCGTCTCGCCGGGAATCATCACGGCGGACGGGCCGACGGCATGCACTCCGCAGAAGGGCAGGCTCTTCCTGAGGGGACCGGCCAGCAGGCCGCGCCCGCTCAGGGTGAACCCGGTGACCCGGCCCGCCCGGGCGTCGAAGACCGTGTCCTTGATCTGGGCGACCGCCTCGCCGCCCAGCGTCACGACCACCCGCTTGGTCAGTTCCGAGGCGAGGACGGGGGCGATCACCGCGCGCCCCTTCGGCCCGACCGGTGCCCCGGACGCACCGCGATCACCGTTCCGCTGCGCCGCCTGGCCTGAACCGCCAGCGCCGCCGCGGTGAGCAGGACCGCCGCCGCGACGAGGAAGACCACCCAGCCCCACCATTCCATCACCGACCTCCTCGCTGCCGTGTCCGCGACCGTGTCCGGCTCGGGCCGTCGCCCCGTCAGGGCGGGCCCCGGGCTGTCCGTCTGCCCCCGGTTCCGGCGTCGCATGCCTTCGCCGCGGGCGGGGACTCACTCCTCCCGATGGGCCCGGAGCACGAGCATGGAGCGGGCCTCGATCTCCACCTCGCTGCCGCTCTTGACCAGCGGCCGGTACTCGACGTACGGGATGGCCGTGTCCACCTCCACGGCCCACCACGGGCCGGTGACTTCCGGAACGGTGAAGGAAAGGCCTTGGCTGTGGGCGTTGAAGAGCAGGAGGAACGAGTCGTCCTCGACGGGCAGACCCCGCAGATCCGGTTCCGTGATGGCCCTGCCGTTGAGATGGACCATCAGGGACCTGGCGAATCCGGTCTCCCAGTCGGCGTCGGTCATCTCGCGCCCGGCGGGCGTGAACCAGGCGATGTCCTTGACCGCGCCGCGGCTGTCGTGCGGGGCGCGTCCCTTGAAGAACCGCCGGCGGCGGAAGACCGGGTGGTCGCGGCGCAGCGCGATCAACTTGCGGGTGAAATCGAGCAGTTCGCCTGCCTCGGTCACCTGTGACCAGTCCATCCACGACAGTTCGCCGTCCTGGCAGTAGGCGTTGTTGTTGCCCCGCTGGCTGCGGCCGGTCTCGTCACCGTGCGAGATCATGGGGACGCCTTGGGAGAGCAGCAGGGTGGCGATGAGGTTGCGCTGCTGGCGGGCGCGCAGCGCGAGGATGTCGCGGTCGTCCGTGGGCCCTTCCGCGCCGCAGTTCCAGGAGCGGTTGTGGTTCTCCCCGTCGCGGTTGTCCTCGCCGTTGTCCTCGTTGTGCTTGCCGTTGTAGGAGACCAGGTCGCGGAGGGTGAAGCCGTCGTGGGCGGTGACGAAGTTCACCGAGGCGCAGGGCCGTCGGCCGTCGCTCTGGTACAGGTCCGAGGAGCCGGTCAGGCGGGAGGCGAACTCGCCCAGTGTGCCGCCCTCGCCTCGCCAGAAGTCGCGTACCGTGTCTCGGTACTTGCCGTTCCATTCGGTCCACAGCGGCGGGAAGTTGCCCACCTGGTAGCCGCCGTCGCCGACGTCCCACGGCTCGGCGATGAGCTTCACCTGGGAGATCACCGGGTCCTGCTGGACGAGGTCGAAGAACGACGACAGGCGGTCGACCTCGTGGAACTGGCGGGCCAGGGTGGCGGCGAGGTCGAAACGGAACCCGTCGACGTGCATCTCGCTCACCCAGTACCGCAGTGAGTCCATGATGAGCTGCAAGGTGTGCGGATGGTTCATCCGCAGGCTGTTCCCGGTGCCGGTGGTGTCCCAGTAGAAACGGGGGTCATCCTCGGACAGGCGGTAGTACGCCGGGTTGTCCAGGCCCCGCAGCGACAGCACCGGGCCGAGGTGGTTGCCCTCGGCGGTGTGGTTGTAGACGACGTCGAGGACGACCTCTATCCCCGCCTCGTGCAGGGTCTTGACCATCGACCGGAACTCCTGCACCTGCTCGCCCCGCTGCCCCGACGAGCAGTAGGCGTTGTGCGGAGCGAAGAAGCCGAGGGTGTTGTACCCCCAGTAGTTCGCCAGGCCCTTCTCCACCAACGCGTGGTCCTGGACGAACTGGTGGACCGGCATCAGCTCCACCGCCGTGACGCCCAGTTCGACGAAGTAGTCGACCATGGCCGGGTGCGCCAGCCCGGCGTAGGTGCCGCGCAGCGCTTCGGGAACCGCCGGGTGGCGCCGCGTCATCCCCTTCACGTGCGCCTCGTAGACGACCGTCTCGTGGTAGGGGGTCCGCAGCGGGTGGTCGCTGCCCCAGTCGAAGTAGGGGTTCACCACCACCGACTTCGGGGTGTACGGGGCGGAATCCAGGTCGTTGCGGCGGTCGGCGTCGTCGAAGTGGTAGGGGAACAGCGCCTCGTTCCACTCGACCTCGCCCTCGATCGCCTTGGCGTACGGGTCGAGCAGCAGCTTGTTCGGGTTGGACCGCTCACCGTGCTCCGGACGGTACCGGCCGTGCACCCGGTACCCGTAGCGCCGGCCCGGGCCGACGTCCGGAAGGTAGATGTGGTGGACGAAGCCGTCCACCTCCCTCAGCGCGACGCGCTCCTCGGTGCCGTCCTCGTCGAAGAGACACAGCTCGACACGCTCCGCCACTTCGGAGAACACGGCGAAATTGGTCCCGGCACCGTCGAAGGTGGCTCCCAGCGGCGACATGTGCCCCGGCCGCGGACCCACACCCGTACTCTCCTGCCGTATACGCATGATCGAGCGCCTCCCCAGCACGGCCGGCACGGAGGGTGGGCACCCCGCCCTCGTCCGCTTCCTTCTGCCCTGCGCCGTCCGCGGGCATGCCCGGTGCGCGCCGGCCGAGTACGGGGTGGACCCCCGTGTACCCGGGCCGGTGCGTCGAGGTCAGCGGGGTGTCGCGGGGAGGCGGAGGCGGCCGTCGTGGACCTCGGCGATCCGGTCGACCGCGCTCAGGTGGGTGCGGTCGTGGGTCACCAGGACGGTGGCGGTGGCCTGTCGGTGGGTCAGGCGGGTGATCAGGTCGATGACGGCGGCGCCGCGTTCGTGGTCGAGGGCGCTGGTGGGTTCGTCGACCAGGAGGACGGTGGGGTCGTTCATCAGGGCGCGGGCGATGTTGACGCGCTGGCGCTGGCCTCCGGACAGCTGGTGGGGGCGGCGGTGGGCCTGGTCCGCGAGGCCGACCGCGTCGAGGAGTTCCCTCGCCCGGGCCCGTGCGGTACGGGGCTTGCGGCCGTCGATCTGGGCCATGACCTGGAGTTGTTCGGCGGCGGTGAGAGAGGGCAGCAGGTTGGGCTGCTGGAAGACGATGCCGATCCTGCGGCGGCGCAGGTCGGCCAGCTCACCACGGCTCAGCCCGGTGGTCGGGGTGCCGTCGACGGTGACGGTGCCGGCGTCCGGGGTGATGAGGGTCGCGGCGACGGCCAGAAGGCTGGACTTGCCCGAGCCGGAGGGCCCGACGACGGCGGTCAGGCTGCCCTTGGGGACCTCCAGGCCGACCTGGTCGAGAGCGGTCAGGCGGCCCTCACCGTCGGGGTAGGTGAGGGTGACGTCGGTCAGTACCAGGCTCATCGGGCGCTCCCCAAGGCGGTCAGCGGGTCGACGGAGGTGATGCGGCGGACGGACAGGGCCGCTCCGAGGACGCCCAGGAGGATCGTCACGGCGGCCGGGAGCAGGACGGTGGCGGGCGTGAGGACGAACGGCACGGCGGAGCCTGCCACGAGCGCCCCCAGGGCGGCGGCCGAGCCGGTGCCGAGCAGGGTGCCGCCGGCGAGCAGCACGACGGCCTGTCCGAGGGCGTCCTTCAGCAGGCCCGCGGTGGAGGCGCCCAGTGCCTTCAGGACGGCGACGTCACCGCCGCGCTGGATGGTCCACACCGTGAAGAAGGCACCGATGACGAGTGCGGAGATGGCGAACAGGAAGCCGCGCATCAGCTGCAGGGAGCCGTTCTCGGAGGTGTAGGAGCCGATCGCGGACAACGAGTCACCGGTGGCGACCGTCCTCGTGCCGGCCTGCTGGTCGATCGCGCCCACATCGGCCCCGGAGGTGGTCTCCAGGGCGATGACCGTGGCGGTCGGGGCCCCGCCGGTGCCGGTGCCGGTGCCGGTGGGCGGGGCGGCCTTGCGCCAGACGTCGAGGCTGGTCCAGATGACCGGGGTGTGGCTGAAGTACGCCTCGCCGCGCACGGCCGCCACCGTCAGCCGCTGCCCGGCCAGGGCGAAGGGGTCCCCCGGGCGCAGGCCGAGGTCGTCGGCGGCCCCGGTGGACAGCACCACCGCGTCGGCGCCGATCCTGCCGCCGTCGGGGGCGAGGCGGGAGCCGGGCCGCACCCCGAAGGCCGACACCCCGGCACTCCGGTCCCCGGCGGTGGCCTTGGTGGTGGTGATCCCCAGCGGTTCGGCGGACTCCACGCCGGGCGCCCCGGACCACTGCCGCCACTGCCGCTCGGTGACGGTGGAGTCCGCGTACGACACCTGACCTGTGCCACCGGGGGCCTGGAAGGCGATCCGGTCGGCGGGCAGGGACGTGATCGCGGAGGTGTTCTGCCGTCCCAGTCCGGCCGTCAGCCCGGACAGCAGCCCGACCAGCAGGGTGAGCAGCACGACGACGGTCCCCATCAGGGCGAAGCGCCCCTTGGCGAACTTCAGGTCTCTCCAGGCGACGAACACGGCCTCGGCCTGTCCTTTCCAGCGGGAAACGGTACGACCCCACCCTCGCCGCGGAGCCCCCGGGCGCGCGTCCGGCGCAGGACGGCACTTCGCGGGCCGAAGGACGGCAGGCGGGTTCCAACTTTCGATGGAGGCCGCACGGAGTTTGGCTCCGTAACCTGGGACGCACTGTGAACACCGCTGCCCCCGCCCTGACCCCGACCACCCGGGCCCTCGCCTGGTGCCTGCACCTGCTGGTCGTCGGCCTGCTCGCCCTGGCCGCCGGCCGCGCTCCGGCGGACGGCAGGCCCCACGCCGGGGCGATCGCCGCCACGGCGGCGGTGTGCGGCCTCGTCTACGCAGCCGGTCCGCTCCTGCCCCGCGTCCGGACCTCGCGGCGGGCCGCCGCCTGGTGGCTGACCGCCGTGGGAGCCGTGTGGGTGGCGCTGCTGGCCCTCACCCCCGACGCGGTGTGGGTGGCGTTCCCGCTGTACTTCCTCCAGCTCCACCTGCTGCGCCGCCGCACCGGCCTGGCCGCGGTGGCCGCCACCGCCGTGGCGGCCGTCGTCGCCTTCGCCGCCCACACCGGCTCCTTCGGCCCGGCCATGGCGATCGGTCCCGCGCTCGGCGCCGCCGTCGCCGTCGCCGTGGTCTGGGGCTACCAGGCCCTGTACCGCGAGAGCGAACAGCGCAGGCGCCTGATCGAGGAACTCACCGCCACCCGGGCCGACCTCGCCCGGGCCCAGCACACCGCGGGCGTGCTCGCCGAACGCGAGCGGCTGGCCCGCGAGATCCACGACACCCTCGCCCAGGGACTTTCCAGCATCCAGCTGCTGCTGCGCGCCGCCGAACGCGCCCTGCCCGGCCGGCCCGACACCGCCGCCCGCCACGTCGACGCGGCGCGCCAGGCCGCCGTGGACAACCTCGCCGAAGCCCGCCGCTTCGTCGCCGCCCTCACCCCGCCCACGCTGGAGGGCACCACCCTGGCCGGCGCCCTGGAACGCCTGTGCGCCACCACGTCCGCCCGCCACCGCCTCACCGCCCGCCTCCACCTCACCGGCGACCCGGTTGCGCTGCCGACCGCGCACGAGGTCGCCCTCCTGCGCATCGCCCAGTCCGCCCTCGCCAACACCGTCCGGCACGCCCGGGCCACCACCGCCGAGGTCACCCTCAGCTGCCTCGGCGACCACATCGCCCTCGACGTCGTCGACGACGGACACGGTTTCGACCCCGAGCGGCTGCCCGCCCCCGACCCTGAGGCAGGCGGCTTCGGCCTCGCGGCCATGCGCGCCCGCGTCGACGCCCTCGGCGGCACCCTGACCATCGAGGCCGCCCCCGGCCACGGCACCGCCCTGGCCGCCCGGCTCCCCCTCGTCCCGCCTACCGAGCCCGAGGCCCGCCCGTGACCGACGCCGCCCCCATCCGCCTGCTCCTGGCCGACGACCACCCCGTCGTACGCGCCGGGCTGCGTGCCGTACTGGAAACCGAGCCCGGCCTCCTCGTCGTGGCCGAAGCCGCCACCGCCGAGGACGCCGTCGCCCGCGCCGCCGGCGGCGACATCGACGTCGTCCTGATGGACCTGCAGTTCGGCAGGGGCATGGGCGGCGCCGAAGCCACGGCCCGGATCACCGCCCGCCCCGGAGCGCCCCGCGTGCTGATCGTCACCACCTACGACTCCGACGCCGACACCCTGCCCGCCATCGAGGCCGGCGCCACCGGCTACCTCCTCAAGGACGCACCGCCCGAGGACCTGGCCGCCGCCGTCCGCACCGCCGCCGCCGGACGCACCACCCTGGCCCCCGCCGTCGCGGACCGCCTGATGAACCGGCTGCGCACACCGGGCACCGCCCTGACCCGGCGCGAGACGGAAGTCCTCTCCCTGGTCGCCGACGGCCTGTCCAACCAGGCCGTCGGAGCCCGCCTCCACCTGACCGAAGGCACCGTCAAGTCCCACCTGGCCCGCGTCTACGCGAAGCTCGGCGTCGACTCGCGCACCGCCGCCGTCGCCGCCGCCACCAGCCTCGGCCTCATCCGCCGCTGACCCCGGGGAGCCCCGCGACCGCCGCCTGCCCGAGGGCTGCCGGCCGCCGCCGCCCGAGCCGCTGTAGTGGGCGAAGACGACGACGTCGCTGTCGTAGCCGCGGACGCCGGTGCAGGCGCCGCCGCAGGTGATGAGCCGCAGCTCGGGCGTGGGAGCGGGTCCGTGGACCGCCTCGGTGGGGAAGCGGTCCCTGGCCACCGTGACGACCAGGTCGACGGCGAAACGGGCGGTGATCCCGTCGGCGCGCCGGATGCCCACCCGGTCCCCTGCGCGGGCCTGACCCAGCCGCCAGAAGACGGCTCTGCCGCCCGGCAGCCGCGCCGAGTCCACATGGCCGAGCAGCACCGCCGGCCCCGTCTGCCCCGGGGCGGAGCCGCCGTCGTACCAGGCGGCCGCGCGTGCCTGCTCCGGACGCGGCACGGCCAC
Source organism: Streptomyces sp. NPDC056160 (assembly GCF_042268205.1). Taxonomy (NCBI): domain Bacteria; kingdom Bacillati; phylum Actinomycetota; class Actinomycetes; order Kitasatosporales; family Streptomycetaceae; genus Streptomyces; species Streptomyces sp. NPDC056160. The sequence continues at coordinate 33,683 of NZ_JBHJUW010000005.1, read as the reverse complement.
GGTGCCGTCCGCGTTCGGGCCGAGGCTCAGGATGTCCGCGTGGATGCCGAGGCGTGCGAGGTCGATCCGGACGGGAGGGGAGCGGTCCAGCGCGGGCGCGCCGGGGGAGCGGTGGCCGGCGGGCGCGGGGGCAGGGACGCGGGGGCAGGGGCGCGGTGGCCGGGCGCGGTGGCCGGGGCCCGGGGCGGCGGATCGGGCATCTCCAGGACGCCGAGGAACACACCGGCCAGACCGGTGAGACCCGCGGTGGCGCACACCGCCACCGGCCACGGCGACCGGCCGTCGGCGCGGCCCGGCGGTGGGTCGCCGGGCCCCGGCCGCCTGTCGCCGGGCCCTGGCCGCGCACGGTCACGTCCCGGTTTTGCCCGTCACCGTCTTCCGCCGGCGCGCCACCGCGTTCCGGCCGGCCGGTGCCGAGCCCGCCCCGCTCGCTGCCGCGCCCGCCCCGCGTCCCGGCCGGCCGCCGTCCGCGTCCTCAGCCGCGCGTGGCACCGCGGCGGCGCCGTAGCAGCAAGGCGCCCGCGCCCGCGCCTGCCAGGGCCAGCGCGCAACCGGCGGCGACGAGCGGTGTGGTGGAGGCCTGACCCGCGCCGTCCCCGGCGTCGGCCGCTCCCTTGGGCAGCGCGGCCGGTGCGGACACGGTGGCCTGCGGCGCGGCGGACTGCGGACCGATGGACTGCGGGCCTACGGACTGCGGGGCGGCGGACGGCCCGGCGTGCCGGCTGAGCCAGGTCAGGAAGTCCGTGATCTCCGACTCCTGGCCGGTGGCACCCGAGGCCGCGGCCGTGCGCAGTTCGGCGTGGACCGCCCGGGCCTGCGGCTCCAGGAACTCGACGAGACCCGAGGTGTGGTGCGGGATCATCATGTTCACGAACGCGCGGTCGAACCCGTCGCCCTGGGCCGTCGCCCGCAGCCCGGTCATCAGCCGACGGACCTCCTGGTCCAGCTCCGCGACCGTCTTGCGGACACCGGCGGGCAGCTTCGCCATGGCCTGTGCGGGCGTCATCCCGTACCACTGGCGCAGCCAGCGGGTGAACTGCACCACCTGGAGCTGATGGGCGTCGATCAGGGTCTGCGCACGCGTGCGCAGGGCGCCGTCCGCGCCCCGGTCCGTCTCCAGCCGGGCCATGTCGATGGCGGCCTCGTGGTGCGCGATGATCCCCACGAGGAAGGCGGTCTCCAGGTCCTTGCCGCGCAGCGCCGCCAGTTCTCCGCCGAGCCGGCAGGCGAGCGGCGACAGGGACGACGTCGACCCCTCGTCCCCGGTGTGTGCGCCGGAGGTCGCCGAGGGGACGGGGGCGGGGACGGTGGCGGCGACGGCCGGTGCGGCCGGTGCGCACAGGGCGGCGCCGAGCGCGAGCAGCACGGCGCCACGAGGGGACCAGGGGACGGGTACGGGTATGTTCACGGCGGAGCCCTTCTGGGAGGACCGGCGTCGGGCGGAACCGGCGCGGGCCGCCCCTCTCACGGGTGACGGGCCGAGCGGCATGCGGTGCGTGCCCGGTTCGGTACTCACCGTAGGGACAGGCCCGGCCCGGGACCGCGCCGGTGTGCTCCATCCGGCCGTACACCGGCGGCCCCGCCCGGACGGCACACAGCCTCGCCCGGACGGCACGCGGGCTCCGTCCGGACGGCACGCGGGCTCCGTCCGGACGCCGCACGGGCTCCGCCCGGACGAAGCGCGGGCGGCTCCGGCGGGCGGGTCCTACGTCCGGGCGTAGGCGCCCTGGCGTAGGTCCGACCGGCCGCGACGTAGGACTCGCGTCCGTTACGCCGCCGGGCCCGACTGCCTAGGGTCCTCGCCATGGAGGAGACAGGAATTCTCGACGAGGCGCTCCAGCGGCTGCACCGGTGCGGGCCGGAGCGGCTCGGGCGGCTCACCAACCACGCGCCGATGGCGGTCGAGGCGCTCGCCGCGCACGGGCAGGCCGGCTCGGTGCACCGCTGGCTGGATCGGTACACCGGCAAGCTGGAGGAGTTCCCGTCGGGCACCGAACCCGTGACCGCCGCCGACTGGCGTACGGCGCTGGGCGATCCGCGCCGGGTCGCCGACTGGATCGCCTACTTCGAGCGCGAGAGTGCGGAGCGCCCCTGGCGCGACGTGCTCACCGAATGGTGGCCCCGGCTGCTGCCCGGCATGTACGGCGGCTCGACGCACCCGGTGATCAGGGTGGGGCACGCCGTACGCACCCTGCTGACCGGCGAGCACACCGGGCCCCGCCTGACCGAACTCGCCCACGGCCTCGGCTACTGGGCCGCCCGCCACCACCCCGTGGCGGACATCGCCCCGCTGCCCGGCGCCGGCAGCGCGGCCGCCGCCCTCGACGCGGTGGCGCCCATCGCGGCCCAGGACGGCGGCTTCCCGGACCGGCTCGGCCGCGTCACGGGTCTGCCCGTGTGGGCGGCCACGGTCACGGACCCCGACGAGGCGCACCGCCGCCTCACCGAACTGGTGCGCGCGGCGACGCACCGGTACGCCACCCACGGCCACGGTGAGGAGACGATGCTGGTCCACGCGGCCACGGCCCCCAACGCCGTACTGCGCACGCTGCCCGCGCTGCCCAGGGCCCTGTGGGCGCCGGGCCTGCGGGCCGCCTGGACGGCCTCCGCGGCGGTCACCGCGATGTACGCGCCCCGGGACCCCGTCGCGTACGTGCCACCGGGCACGTTCACCCCGGAAGAGGTCTTCGCACGGGCCCTGGCCCACGGCGACGAACACGTCATCAAGCTGACCGACACCGCCCTCGACGTAGGCGACGAACAGGCGCTGGCAGCGGCGCTGCGCGCCGTCGAACTGAGCGAGCCACCGGTGTGACCGCGCGCACCGCGCCGACCGCGCGGCCGTCCTCGCGAGGGGCCGGGCGGCCCTCGTCCCCGCGCGCGTCCGGGCCTTGCGCACCGCGTCGCTACGCTCGACACCACGATGAAGAACCACACCACTGCGCTGGGTCCGAAGGCCGACAAGGTCACCGTCCGACGGCACAACCTCAGCCTCGTGCTGAGGACCGTGCACGACGCGGGCGAGGTGACACGGGCCCAGATCGCCACACGGGTCGGACTGACCCGGGCCGCGGTGTCCTCCCTCGTCGAGCAACTGCTCGTCCACGGATTCGTCACCGAGTGGGGCAAGACGAGCAGCGGCCAGGCGGGCCGCCCCGGCACGGTCCTCAAAGTGGCCCGGAGAGGCCCTGCGGGCCTCGGTGTGGAGATCAACGTCGACCACGTCGTCGTCTGCGTCGTCGACCTCGCCGGCACCGACCGCGTCCGGCTGGAGGAGCACGTCGACAACCGCGGGGTGCAGCCCTCGCAGGTGCTGGAACGGGCCGCCCGGCTGGCCGCACGGGCCCTCGGATCGGCGGCCGAACAGGGACTCGACCCCGTCGGAGCCCATGTGGCGGTGCCGGGCCTGGTCACCGGCGGCACCGTGCGGCAGGCCCCCAACCTCGGCTGGCGGCGGGTCGCCGTGGAGGGACTTCTCGCGCAGGCACTGTGCGCGCTGCGGCCCGACCGGCCGCCCCTGCCGGTCAGTTCCGACAACGAGGCGAACGCCGCCGCGCTCGCGGAGCTCTGGTACGGGGCCGGGACGGAGGGTGTGCGCAGCTTCCTCTACCTCACCGGGGAGATCGGCATCGGTGGCGCCCTCGTGCTCCAGGGTGAACTGCTGCGCGGCGCGCACGGGTTCGCCGGCGAGATCGGCCACATGGTGGTCGACCCGGACGGGCCGCTGTGCCGGTGCGGCGCCCGGGGCTGCCTGGAGCAGTACGCCGGACAGGCCGCCCTGCTGGACGCGTCCGGCATCGGCACGGGCGCGGGGGTGCTGGGCGTCGCCGAACTGCAGCGGCGGGCCCGGCGCGCGGACCCGGCCGCGCTCTCGGCCATGGAGCGGGCCGGGCGCGAGCTGGGCGTGGCGGTGTCGGGAGCGGTGAACCTCTTCGACCCGGACGCCGTGATGCTCGGCGGCGTCTACCGGGAGTTGATGGAGTGGCTCGCCCCGGCCGTCGAGCGTGAACTCGCGCGCCGGGTGGTGTCCGGCCTGTGGCGCGAGGACCGCACCAGACTGCGCGCGGCCTCCGCACTGGGCGGCGCGGCACGCGGCGCGGCCGGAGTCGTCGTACGGGAGGTCCTGTCCGACCCGGCGGCGTACGCCGAACACGCCCCGCGACCGGCCTGACCGGCACCCCGCCCCCCGCCCCGGGACCGGCCCGACCGGCACCTCGCACCCCCGTCCACTCGCCCGAGCCCGCCCCTGAGCCCGGCCCCGGGGCCGCGTCCGTGCCAGGCCCCGGGCCGAAGTCCGGGGCCGGTCCCACGCACCTCGCCCGGGTCCTGGGCTGGGGCGGGGCCCCTGCCGGCGCCTGCGGCCGGGGCCTCGCCCCGGCCTCGCCCGCGCGACCTCGGCCGGCCCCGCCCCTCGACGTCGGCCGGCCCCTTGCCCTCGACGACGCCCGCCCTCAGTCGGCCCCACGGCCCCGCCACCGCCCGCAGCCGTCCCCGTCCCCGAGCCCGCGCCCCCGCCCGGTTCCCGCGCCCCGCCCCGCTGCCGGCCTCCGTCAGCCGTCCTGCGCCGCGATCAGCGCCCGGTACCAGTGGTAGCTGTCCTTCGGTGTGCGTTGCTGCGTGTCGTAGTCGACGCGCACGATCCCGAAGCGCTTGGCGTAGCCGTACGCCCACTCGAAGTTGTCCAGCAGCGACCACACGTAGTAGCCGCGGACGTCCACGCCCGCGTCCATCGCGGCCCGCAGCGCGTGGAGGTGGTCCCGCAGGTAGGCCACCCGGTCGGTGTCGTGGACCGCTCCGTCGGGACCCACCTCGTCCTCCTCGGCCGAACCGTTCTCGGTGATGTGGACCGGCGGCAGAGCGTCCCCGTAGCGCTCCTTGAGGGACACCAGCAGGTCGGTGAAGGTGGCGGGGGCGACCGGCCAGCCCATGGCGGTGCGGCGGACGCCCGGCAGCGGCACCTCCTCGTAGCGGTTGTCCGTGGCCACGCGCCGGGCCGGGTCGCTCTCGCGGTGGGGGGCGTCGGCGACGACGATCGGCCGGTAGTAGTTGATCCCCAGGAAGTCCAGCGGCTGGGAGATGAGGTCCAGGTCGCCGTCGCGCCGGAAGTCCTGCCCGGTGATCAGCTCGCCCCAGGTCTCCTCCTCGGCGGCCGGGTAGCGGCCGGCCAGCAGCGGCTCGGTCCATACCAGGTTGTGCAGGGTGTCCGCGCGGACGACGGCCGCCCGGTCGGCGGGGGAGTCCCCGGCCGGCAGGTTGCGGTCGAGGTTGAGCGTGATGCCCACCTCGCGCACGCCCGCCTCCCGCAGCGCCCGTACGGCGAGGCCGTGGCCGACGAGCAGGTGGTGGGCCGCGGCCAGTGCTCCCCGGCCCTCGCGGGCGCCGGGCGCGTGCCGCCCGACGGAGTAGCCGAGGAAGGCGCTGCACCAGGGCTCGTTGAGGGTGATCCAGCGCGGCACGCGGTCGCCCAGGTGCTCGGCGACCACCGCCGTGTACTCGGCGAACCGCTCCGCCGTCTCCCGTACCCGCCAGCCGCCGCCCGCGGCGGAGCCGCTGCCCGGCGGAGTCTCCAGCGCCTGCGGCAGGTCCCAGTGGTAGAGGGTCGCGGCGGGCTCGATGCCGGCCGCCAGCAGTTCGTCGACCAGCCGGGAGTAGAAGTCCAGGCCCTTCGGGTTCACCGGGCCGGTGCCGTCCGGCACGACGCGCGGCCAGGCGATCGAGAAGCGGTACGAGTCCACCCCCAGCTCGCGCAGCAGTGCGACGTCCTGCGGGTAGCGGTGGTAGTGGTCGCAGGCCACGTCCCCGGTGTCGCCGCCTGCGACCAGACCGGGGGTGTGGCTGTAGGTGTCCCAGATCGAGGGGCCGCGGCCGTCCTCCCGTGCCGCGCCCTCGATCTGGTACGAGGCGGTCGCGGCGCCGAAGACGAAGCCGGGCGGGAAGCCGAGGTGGTCGCTCATGGCGTGCTGCTCATCTCCGTGTTCGAGGGCGTCACTTGACGGATCCGCCGGTGATCCCGGCGGCGATGTACTTCTGGGCGAGGACGAGCAGGACCGCCGCCGGGACGGCGGAGAGCACGGAGGCGGCCATGACGGAGCCCCAGTCGCCGACGTGGGCGCCGATGTACTGGTAGATACCGAGCGTGACCGGCTTGACGTCGTCCGTCGTGTTCAGGGTGAGCGCGAACATGAAGTCGCTCCACGCGAACAGGAAGGCGAACAGGCCGGAGGTGATCAGGGAGTTGCGGCTCATCGGCAGCACGACCCGCACGAACGTCCGCACGGGACCGGCGCCGTCCATCTGCGCGGCCTCGATCACCTCGCCCGGGATCGACACCATGAAGGACCGCATCAGCACGATGGAGAACGGGATGCCGAGGGAGGCGTCCGCCAGCATCAGGCCGAAGTAGGAGTTGACCAGTCCGAGGTCGACGTAGGAGTTGTAGAGGGCGTTGGCGATGACGATGCCCGGCACCATCTGGGTGATCAGCGTGCCGAACACGATGGTCCGCGAGCCGCGCAGCCCGAACCGGGCCAGCCCGTACGCGGCCGGCGCGGAGATCGCCAGGCAGATGACGACCGCGCCGAGCGAGACGGCCAGCGAGGTGAGCAGGTGGCCGCCCTGGTCGCCGAGGGCCTTGGAGAAGCCGGACAGGTCCAGGCTCCCGGGCACGGGGTCGACCTGGAGCAGCCCCGAGGCGGGCTGGAGCGCGGTGTTGAGCATCCAGTACAGCGGGAAGAGCATCACGCACAGGATGAGCACGCCGGCGACGGTGGAACCCCAGCGGCGCCTGGAGGTCTTGGGTGTCTGAGAGGCCACGGACGTCACTTCCCCTCGGTGCGGTTGGCCCGCAGGTAGAACACCGCGAACACGGCGGAGACAAGGATGAGTACGTTGCCGACGACGGCGCCCGCGCCGAAGTCCAGCTGCACGAAGGAGTTCTGGTAGGTGAGCGTGCCCAGGGTCTGGGTGGCGTCGGCCGGGCCGCCGTCTGTGAGGGCGAGGATCAGGTCGAGGATCTTGACCGTCGACATGAAGCCGAGGACGAGGACGACGGTGATCACCGGCCGCAGCGTGGGCAGGGTGATGGAGCGGAAGGACCGCCAGGCGGAGGCGCCGTCCAGGGAGGCCGCCTCGTACAGCTCCTCGGGGATCTCCTGCAGACCGCCGTAGAGGATGACCATGTTGAAGGGGACGCCGATCCAGATGTTGACGAGGATCACCGACAGCAGGGCCATGCCGGGACTGGTCAGCCACGGGGTGTGCCCGCCCAGGCCCAGGGTGTCCAGGAAGGAGTTGAGCACGCCGGTGTCCTGGTCGAGGATGCGCCGCCACACGATGCCGGACACCACCATCGGCACCAGCCAGGGCAGCAGGATCAGGGAGCGCAGCACCCCGCCGAGCGGGAACCTGCGGCTGAAGAACACCGCGAGCGCGAGGCCGATGCAGAACTGCCCGAGCAGCGAGCCGGCGGTGAACACGAGTGTGTGCCACAGTGCTTTGCCGAACAGGGCGTCCTGGAAGACCTTCGACCAGTTGTCGGCGCCGTTGAAGGGGGCCTCACCGGTGAAGAAGGTCTTCGGCGTGTAGTGCTGGAAGCTCATCACGACGTTGCGGACGAGCGGGTAGCCGAAGAACAGCAGCATGAAGACGACGGCGGGGGCGACGAACCCCCACTGCGCGAGGCGGCGGCGCAGCCGCAGCCGCCGCGGGTCCGGGGCGCCGGCGGTCCGGACCGCGGCGGGCGCCGGGACGGTGACGGTGGACGTGGTCATGTGCGCGTACCTCAGTTCCCGCTCGTGGCCCGCTGCTGGGCACGCGTCAGGGCGGTCTTGCTCGACTCGCCGGTCAGGGCCGACTGGAAGGCGCTCTGCAGGGCGAGCGACACGCCCGACCATCCGGCGCCGAGCTTCGCCGTACGGGAGCGGGCCGCCGCCACCTGGTCGGCGAGGGCGTCCAGCTCGGGCACCCGCTCGCGCCAGACCGCCGCCGCCCGCTCGTCGGCCGGGACCATCCAGCTGTTGAGCGCGTACGTCAGCTGCTCCTTCTCACCGGCCAGGCAGGCGACGATCCGCCCGGCCTCCTTCTCCCGGGTCCGGTCGCCGGTGTTCGGCACGGTGAGCACCGCACCGCCGAGGGGCCCCACGGACTTCTCCCCGGCGCGGGGCACGGGGATCTGCGCGATGCCCCAGTGCAGCGACTTCTTCGTGTTCAGCGTCTCCACCTGCCACGGGCCGTTGATCATCATGGCGGCGTTGCCGGCCATGAACTGGTCGTTGACGTCCGCCTGGGTCCAGCTGACCGTCGACTTGGACAGCGAGCCGTCCTTCAGCAGGGACTTCCAGAAGTCCAGGGCCGCCACCACGCGCGGTCCGTCGAGCCGGGTCTCGTCGCCGCCGGCGGACCACATGAACGGCGTGAACTGGAAGACGCCGTCCTCGGCGCCGCCCGCGCTGAGCGCCAGGCCGTACCGCTTGCCGTGGGTCAGCTTCGCGGCACTGGCGCGCAGTTCGGCCCAGGTGGTGGGGACCTTCAGGCCCGCCTTCGCGAGGACGTCCTTGTCGTAGAAGAGCGCCAGCGTGTTCACCGAGCGGGCCGCGCCGTAGTACGTGCCCTTGTAGGAGCCGAAGTCGACGATGCCCTGCGGGACGTGGTCGGTGCCCAGGCCCAGGGAGCGCAGGTCGGTCAGCCCGCCCGCCTCGGCGAACGTGGGCATCTCGGACGCGTCGAACTGCACGATGTCGGGCAGTGACTTCGAGGACGCCATGCGCAGCGCCTTCGTCATCACCTGCGCGGCCGGGACGCTCTGCTGTTCGATGCTCACGCCGAGCTGCTTGCCGCAGCGAGCCATCGCCTGGGCGTCCCAGCGGTGGTAGGACTCGTCGGTCGAGGAGTTCAGCACGGTGTACACGTCGCCGTCGCGCTGCTGTCCGCAGCCGGTCAGGGCCGCCCCGGCGACCAGGGTGAGGACGGCGGCGAGCGGTGCGCCCGCCCGGCGCGAGCGTCCGCGGCGCCCGACGGCCGGGTCCCGGCCCGGCCGGCCGAAGGTCCACCACCCGGAGGCGAACCGATCTTCGGGAGTCGCGTTGAAGCGCTTCGACATGCTGCGGCCCTTGCTGTCGTGTCACCCGGCGGCGTCGCCGGAGGCTTTGTTTGCTGAGATGACTAATACGGCAATCGCCAGCTCCGCGCTAGACCCGCAACCGTGTTCGTTCGCCCACGGTATGAAGTGGCACTCCGTGCCTGAGCGGAGATCATGCCTGGTCAGTGGCTTGGAGTTGCGGCGAAGTGATCGCAGCTGGGATTTGTTCTGTGTACGATCAAATCCCGGGCGACAGCCTCCGCAGTCCCCCCGCCGAACAGCCCCGTCCCCCCGAGGAAGACCATGAAGTTCACCAACGGGTTCTGGCGCATCCGCGACGGCGTCCAGATCGCGTACGCCACCGAGGTACGCGACGTCCGCGCCGAATCGAAGCGCTTCACCACCTATGCCGCCGTGCAACGGGTGACCCGCAGAGGGGACACCCTCAACGCCCCGCTCCTCACCGTCGACTGCTTCTCGCCCGCCGAGGGCGTCATCGGTGTCCGGATCACCCACCACGCGGGCAAGCGGCACCCCGGCCCGGAGTTCGCCCTCGCGGCCGAGCCCGGCGGCGCGGGCGCGGTCCACCGGCACGGCACCGTCACCGAGCTGGTCAGCGGCCCGCTGACCGTGCGCCTGGACCACGCCGCCCCGCACACCCTGAGCTTCCACGGCGCCGACGGACGGGAGCTGACCCGGGCCGGCCGCAAGGGCACCGCCTTCGCCACCACCGGGGACGGCGCGCACCACGTCATCGGCCAGCTCGCCCTCGGCGTGGGCGAGCAGGTCTACGGCCTCGGCGAGCGCTTCACCTCGTTCGTCAAGAACGGCCAGGTCGTCGACGTCTGGCAGGCCGACGGCGGCACCAGCAGCGAGCAGGCGTACAAGAACATCCCCTTCTACCTGTCCTCGCGCGGCTACGGCGTCTTCGTCAACCACCCCGGCGCGGTCTCCTTCGAGGTCGGCTCCGAGTCCGTCGGGCAGGTGCAGTTCAGCGTCGAGGACCAGACGCTGGAGTACTACGTCGTCGCGGGCCCCACTCCGAAGGACGTCCTCACCCGCTACACCGCCCTCACCGGCCGCCCGGCCCTGCCGCCCGCCTGGTCCTTCGGCCTGTGGCTGACCACGTCCTTCACGACGGACTACGACGAGGCCACGGTGATGTCGTTCGTCGACGGCATGACCGAGCGCGGCATCCCGCTCTCCGTCTTCCACTTCGACTGCTTCTGGATGCGCGAGTACCAGTGGTGCGACTTCCAGTGGGACCCCGACGTCTTCCCCGACCCCGAGGGCATGCTCACCCGCCTGAAGGCCAAGGGCCTGAAGGTCAGCGCCTGGATCAACCCCTACATCGCGCAGAAGTCACCGCTGTTCGACGAGGCCGCGCGCCTCGGACACCTGGTGCGGCGGCCGAACGGCGACGTGTGGCAGTGGGACCTGTGGCAGGCGGGCATGGGACTGGTCGACTTCACCAGTCCCGACGCCCGCGCCTGGTTCCAGGCGAAGCTGAAGCCGCTGCTGGACCAGGGCGTGGACTGCTTCAAGACGGACTTCGGCGAGCGCGTCCCCACGGACGTCGTCTGGCACGACGGCTCCGACCCGGAGCGCATGCACAACTACTACACCCACCTGTACAACCGGACGGTCTTCGAACTGCTGGAGAAGGAGCGCGGCCGGGGCGAGGCCGTACTGTTCGCCCGGTCCGCGACCGCGGGCGGCCAGCAGTACCCCGTGCACTGGGGCGGTGACTGCTGGTCCTCCTTCGAGGCCATGGCCGAGTCGCTCAGGGGCGGCCTGTCCCTGTCGCTGAGCGGCTTCGGCTTCTGGAGCCACGACATCGGGGGCTTCGAGGGCACGCCCGACCCGGCGGTCTTCAAACGCTGGCTGGCCTTCGGCCTGCTCTCCTCCCACAGCCGCCTGCACGGATCGTCGTCCTACCGCGTGCCCTGGGAGTTCGGCGAGGAGGCCGTGGACGTCACCCGGCGCTTCACGCTGCTCAAGCACCGCCTCATGCCCTACCTGTACGGTGCCGCCGCCGAAGCCCACCGCACCGGCGTCCCGGTGATGCGGCCCATGGTCCTGGAGTTCCCCCACGACCCGGCGTGCCGCCCGCTGGACCGCCAGTACATGCTCGGCCCCGACCTCCTGGTCGCCCCCGTCTTCAGCGAGGTGGGCGAGGTGGAGGTCTACCTGCCCGAGGGCACCTGGACGCACCTGCTCAGCGGCGAACGGGTCACCGGTCCCGCATGGCGCACCGAACGGCACGGCTACGACAGCCTGCCCCTCTACGTCCGCGAGGGCGCCGTCCTGCCGCTGGCCGCCGACGACCGGCGGCCCGACGGCGACTGGCTGGACCACCTGACCCTGCTCGCCCACCCGCGGGCCGCGGCCGACGACACCTGCCGGGTCCAGGTACCCGACCTGACCGGCGCACCGGCCGCCGTGTTCCACGTCCGGCGGGAGGGCGGCCTGCTGCGCGTCACCGCCGAGGGCACCGACCGGCCGTTCACCGTGCGCGTGGCGGGCGGGGCGAGCGCGCGGGGCACGGGAGAGGTGACCGTCGCGCTGGAATGAGGGCGCGACCGCCGGCGGGGCCCGTGCTCGGTCGGCGACCGCCGGTGCGCCGACCGCGCCCGCCCGGACACGGTACGGCTCAGCCCTCGGCCTCCTGCTCCGTGAGCGTCCAGGCGTACTGCAACCAGTCCGCCACCGTGACGGCGCCCAGGCCCGCGCACACCAGCCGGGTGGCGCGTGGCGCGCAGACGTAGCCGCCGGTGAGGGCGCCGGCCACCCAGACCGAGGTGCAGAACGGGCACGACACCAGGTCGCCCACCGCGCGCCGGACACCGCTGCCGCGCGGCTCGTCCATGACCTCACCGGCCGGTATCTCCTCCGTGCGCCGGGTGAAGGGCGCCCGCAGGAAGCTGGTGACCTTGTCCTTCGTCAGCAACCGGGAAGCCTTGAACGTCGCCGCGCCCAGCAGGGCCACGTCCCACGGCGGAACGCGCTCGGGCAGCCGCAGGCCGCGCCGGCGGGCCACCCCGGCGAACAGCGCCGTGCCCGCCGCGAACGCCCCCGCGAGCGCGGCGTACCCGCCCAGCGGCACCTCGTCCCGGTCGTCGTAGGACCCTTCTCCGGCCGCCATGCATGACCTCCTCGCGCGTCGTGCCGATGCGCGGGGCCGGGTGCCCAGCGGGGCACCGCGTCACACGTGCGCGGGCCCGGCCGGTCCACCGGCCCCGTACGAGGGCCCTCTTCGGCAGGCCGCGGGGGAGCTTCGGCGAGGTCGGCGTGGATCCGGCTCCTCGGGGTACCCACGGCGCATGGCGGTGGGCAGGAGCACGACAGGACGGCCGCACGGGGGAACCGGGGGGACTGCGGGAGCGACGAACCCGGCACTGGGACGCGCCCTGCTGCGCTGGGCCACCACGACCGATCACAAGGTGATCGGCAACCTCTACATGGCGACGGCGTTCTCGTTCTTCCTCTTCGGCGGGGTGCTCGCCCTGCTGATGCGGGCCGAACTCGCGCGCCCAGGTCTGCAGTTGGTGAACGCGGCCCAGTACAACCAGCTGTTCACCATCCACGGCACGGTGATGATGCTGCTGTTCGCGACCCCGATGTTCGCCGGGTTCACCAACGCGGTCATGCCGTTGCAGATCGGCGCGCCCGACGTCGCGTTCCCCCGGCTCAACGCGCTGTCGTACTGGCTGTACCTGTTCGGCGGGCTGACGGTGGTGTCCGGATTCCTGGTGCCCGGGGGAGCGGCCGGCTTCGGCTGGTTCGCGTACGCGCCGCTCAACAGCGCGATCCGCAGCCCCGGCGCGGGCGGTGACCTGTGGGTCATGGGACTGGTGGTCACCGGCCTGTCCACGACGCTCGGCGCGGTCAACTTCATCACCACGATCCTGTGTCTGCGCGCCCCCGGCATGACCATGTTCCGCATGCCGATCTTCACCTGGAACGCGCTGTTCACCTCGATCCTCGTGCTGCCCGCCTTCCCCGTCCTGACCGCCACCCTGCTCGCGCTGGAGGCGGACCGCAAGTTCGGTGCGCGGATCTTCGAGGCGGGCGCCGGCGGGGCGCTGCTGTGGCAGCACCTCTTCTGGTTCTTCGGGCACCCCGAGGTGTACATCGTCGCCCTGCCGTTCTTCGGTATCGTCTCGGAGATCATCCCGGTCTTCAGCCGCAAGCCGATCTTCGGTTACCTCACCCTGGTCGGTGCCACCATCGCCATCACCATGCTCTCCGCGGTGGTGTGGGCCCATCACATGTTCGCCACGGGCGCGGTGTTGCTGCCCTTCTTCTCCCTGATGTCGTTCCTCATCGCGGTGCCCACCGGCGTGAAGTTCTTCAACTGGATCGGCACCATGCACAAGGGGTCGCTGTCCTTCGAGACGCCCATGCTGTGGTCGCTCGGCTTCATGGTGACGTTCCTGCTCGGCGGGATGAGCGGCGTGCTGATCGCCTCCCCGCCGCTCGACCTGCACCTCACCGACAGCTACTTCATCGTGGCCCACCTGCACTACGTGCTCTTCGGCACCGTCGTGTTCGCGATGTTCGCCGGGTTCTACTTCTGGTGGCCGAAGTTCACCGGCCGGTTCCTCGACGAACGGCTCGGGAAGATCCACTTCTGGACACTCTTCGTCGGCTTCCAGACCACGTTCCTCGTCCAGCACTGGCTCGGCGAGGCGGGCATGCCCCGCCGCTACGCCGACTACCTGGCCGCCGACGGGTTCACCCTGCTCAACACCGTCAGCTCCATCGGCGCCTTCCTGCTGGGCCTGTCCACGCTGCCGTTCCTCTACAACGTCTGGAAGTCGGCCAGGGACGGGCGCAGGGCGGAGGCCGACGACCCCTGGGGCTACGGCCGTTCGCTGGAGTGGGCGACCTCCTGCCCGCCCCCGCGCCACAACTTCACCGCGCTGCCCCGCATCCGCTCCGAGTCCCCGGCGTTCGACCTGCACCACCCGGACGTGGCCGAGCGGAACACGCGCGGCAGCAGGCCGGCTGACGGACCGGCCGACGAGAGGCTGCACCTGTGAAAACCGAGGCCCGGCTCTTCACCGGCGTGGCGGTGTTCTTCGCCCTGTCCGCCGCCGGCTACGGCTGGTGGGCGGCGGAGCCCGCCGGCACCGCCGCCCTGGCCGTCACCGGCCTGACGGCCGCGCTCGTCGCCGTCTTCCTGCGGGTGCAGCACCGCAGGCGCGGCCCGCGCGCCCAGGACCGCTCCGACGCCGAGGTCGTCGACACGGCGGGGCCGCTGGACTTCTTCTCCCCGCACAGCCCCTGGCCCCTCGTGGCCGCCCTCGGCGCCGTACTGGCGGCCCTGGGTGTCGTCTTCGGGCTCTGGCTGGCTCTGATGGGCTTCGGTGTGCTCGGCTGCGGGATCCTCGGCCTGGTCTTCCAGCACGCCGGCCGGGACGACCCGAACAGCGCGCCGACCGGGCCGGACGTCGTCGTCCGGGCCGCCGGTCAGCGCTCCGGCCCGCGTTCCGGTCCCGGCTCGCCCTCCTGAGCGTCCGGCCCCGCCGCGTCGTCGCCGTGGTACCAGGCGCTGAGAGCGGCCCGCAGCCGCTGCACCTGCGGTACGTCCCCGCCGTCGGCCTCCGGTGAGACGAGCGGCCTGGGCACCCGCCGGGCCGCCCTGATCGCGTAGCCGGTCTCCTTGTCCAGGGGCGCGTGCCGCTCGGTGTAGCCGCCGCTGACCGTCTGCCGTACCTCGCCGGTCTCCTCGCCCTCGGCCAGCCGCTCCAGTTCGGCCTCCCGCAGGGCCAGGCAGACCCGTTTGGTGACCATGAGGGCCAGCGGCGGCAGCAGCACGAGAGCGACGCGGAAGACCCAGGTCAGCGTGTTGAGGGAGATCCTGAAGGTGTGGGCGACGACGTCGTTGCCGCCCGCCGCGAGCAGCACGCCGTACAAGCACAGGCCGGCGACGCCGAGCCCGGTCCGCACGGGCCGGTCGCGGGGCCGGTCGGCCAGGTGGTGCTCTCGCCGGTCACCGGTGATCCACGCCTCGAAGAACGGATACGCGTACACAGCCGCGAACAGGACGAGCGGCAGCACGACGGCGGGCAGGAGGACGTTCCACATGACGGTGTGTCCGGCGATGGTGGTCTCCCACGGCGGTACCAGCCGCAGCGAGCCCTCCAGGAACCCGACGTACCAGTCGGGCTGCGACCCGCTCGACACCATGTCGGGACGGTAAGGGCCGTACATCCAGACGGGGTTGATCTGTGCCACCCCGGCGAGCAGGGTCAGGGTGCCGGCCACCGTGAAGAAGAGCCCGGCCGAGCCGGCCATGAACTGCGGGAACAGCGGCTTGCCCACCACGTTGCCGTTGTCGCGGCCCCGGCCGGCCCACTGGGTGTGCTTCAGGTGGAACACCAGGACCAGATGGGCGGTGACGAGGGCGAGCAGCAGCCCGGGAATCAGCAGGACGTGCAGCGAGTACAGCCGGGAGATCAGCTCGTGCCCGGGGAACTGGCCGCCGAAGACGAAGAAGCCGACGTACGTGCCCACGACCGGGACCGACAGCATGACGCCCTGCGCGATCCTCAGGCCCGTCCCCGACAGCAGGTCGTCCGGGAGCGAGTAGCCCGCGAAGCCCTCGGCGAGCGACAGCAGGAAGAGGGTCACGCCGATCACCCAGTTGAGCTCACGGGGGCGGCGGAACGCGCCGGTGAAGAACACGCGCAGCATGTGCACGCCGATCGCCGCGACGAAGACCAGCGCCGCCCAGTGGTGCAACTGCCGGATCAGCAGGCCGCCGCGCACGTCGAAGCTGATGTGCAGCGTCGAGCGGTAGGCGGCCGACATGCGGATCCCGTCCAGCGGCGCGTATGTGCCGTGGTAGACGACCTCGGTCATGTCCGGATGGAAGAACAGGGTCAGCCAGACGCCGGTCACCAGCAGCACCGCGAAGCTGTAGAGCGCGATCTCGCCCAGCAGGAATGACCAGTGCTCGGGGAAGGCCTTTCGCAGAAGGGTCCCCGCTTCGTGGAGGGGTGCCCGCCCGTCGAGGCGGTCGGTGGTCCGCTCGGCCGCGTCACGGAGCCCGGCCGCGGCCCGGGCCCTCCTCCTGCGCATCAGCACGGCGCACGGGTGCCCGTGCGCCGTCGGCGGAAACCAGGTGTGACGCTTCCTCTACGTGCGGTCGCCCTGCGGCTCGCCCCGCTGGTCCGGCGTGCCGTGCGGCGGCGGGCCGGCCGGCTGCGGGGAGGTCGCCGGGGTCACCGGGGGCCCGCGCGCGCCGCATGCTGCCCGGGGCGCGCGACCGTGGGCCCCCCGGGGCGGGCCGGGCACCCGACTGGAGTTGCCGCAGACGCCCGGTGAGCACCTCCGTGACCGGCACGCGGTCGGCGTGGGTGCGTTCGTGGGCGATCAGTTCCCCGACCTCCTCGGCGGTCAGGCAGCGCACGCGGCGCTCCAGGGAACCGAGGGGCAGCCGGTCGTGGTCGGGCAGGGGCAGGGTGCTGCGGCCGGGTTCCTCGGCCATGGAACTCACTTCCCCGGGACGACGGGCGCCCGTGGGCGCGGGGGCCGCGTGGCGCGGGACCCCGCGCCCCCGGGCGGCGCGCACGGCGCTCGCCCGCAGCGGTCGGCGGGGCGGTCGCGGATCAGTGACCGCCGGGGCCTCCGCTGCCGAACGAGCCGCTGCCGCCCTCGTTCCACCGCGGGCGCGTCTGCGTCGGGCTGGTCCGGGACCGGGCGTTGCCGTGCCCGGGCAGCTGGTGCGGCGTCAGGCGCCCGCCGTCCCGGGGCACCTCGTCCGGCTCCCGGTTCTCCAGCACCTCGCCGACCGGGCCGCTCTCCGGCAGCTTCGGCTGCTCCTGGGGGCGCGGCGGCGCGGGCTCCCGTCGGCGGATGCGCGCGCCCATCCAGAACGCGCCGATCAGCAGCGCCACCAGAACGAGTCCGGCGACGAACGGCCAGATGCCGATCGCGGCCCCGTGGGCCGCGGCGATGTCCAGCGATGCGTTGCTCATGGAGCGCGGGTACCCCTGGTCACCGGGGCGAACCCGGGGGGCTGCGCCGTCGGTCCGCCCGATGCGCCCACCGTGGGCGGATCGGCGTGGGCGGATCGGAGCGGGACGCCCGCAGCCGGGGGACTGCGATCAGTCGGAGCGGGCCTCGCGGGTACGGGAGCGGTTCGCCTTGCGGACCGCGTCCAGCAGCTCGTCCTTCGACATCCGCGAGCGCCCCTCGACCCCGAGGCGCTTGGCCAGGTCGTACAGGTGTCCCTTGGACGCACTCCGTCGACGCCCTCGCCGCTGCGCCCGCCCTGACCGCGGGGCCGGGCCGACCGCGGGTCGGAGGGGCCCTTGCGGCCGCCCTCCTTGCGCTCCCAGTGGTCGCCGACCTTCTCGTACATGTGCTTCAGCGCTCCGTACGCCACCCGGTGCGCCCGTTCACCCTCGCCGTACGTCTCGACGGCGGAGTCGTGGGCCTTGATCCAGGTGCGCTGGGCGTCCCCGGAGGAGCGCTCCAGCGTCGACGGCAGCTCCTGTCGTCCGGGCACGGGTATCCACCTCCGTGGGTCGGTCGCTCTGCGGCCGCCGCCCGAGTGCCCCGGCGGGCCGGCGGGAAACGAGGCGGGGCGCCGAGGCGGAAAGCGTGACGGAAAACCGCTCAGGACCGGGGGAGCACCGGGTTTGGCGGGTGCGGCACCGGCTACTCGCGAGACGTGACCACGACGCATACGACATCGTCGACGCCTTCGCAACAGGAACTCGTCCAGTTCCTGGAGGACCGCTTCGCGTGTGCGCAGGCGTGTACCGAGTGCGCGCGGGCCTGTGCGCTGCGCGCGAGCCTGGTGGATGTGGGCGGAGGTGAGGAGCAGGACCTGCTGCGACGCAGGGGCATCATGTGCGCGGAGGTCTGCGACGCCACCTGCAGAGTGCTGTCGGAGCAGAACAGCCAGGACGAGGCGGGCATCCGCACGCAGTTGGCCTGGTGTGTGACCGTCTGCCTGGAGACGGCGCACGTCTTCGACCGGCACCCGGGTGCGGAGCAGGCCGCCGACGCCTGCCGGACGTGTGCCAAGGCCTGCGGGGAGTTCACCGCGGTCCTGGACTGAACCGGACCGGCCGGGCCCACCCGCCCCGGCCGTACTCGCCCCGGGCGGGCCGTCGACGCGCCGCCGGGGGCGCGTTAGCCTGCCTGAGGTGGAGAGCATACGCACGGGTGAGCCGGCGGGGACGGGCGGCGATCGCGAGGGCGGCGATCCCGGGCTCTTCGGGCCGGACCCGGGGCTCTTCGGGCCGGACTCGGTGACCTGGCAGCTGCACAGCGACCCGATGATGTGGGTCGCCGGCATCCGGGCGCTGTACCTCCAGGCGCTGCACCCCCGCGCGGTGCGCGGCGTGATGGAGAACTCCGACTTCCGCCGCGACGCCTGGGGCCGGCTGATGCGCACCGCGGACTTCGTCGGCACCACGACGTACGGGACGACGGACGCCGCCGAGCAGGCCGGGGCCCGGGTGCGCAGGATCCACCGCATGCTGTCGGCCACCGATCCGAGGACGGGCGACCGGTACGGCGTCGACGCCCCCGACCTGCTGCTGTGGGTGCACTGCGCGGAGATCGACTCCTACCTGCACGTGCTGTGGCGGTCCGGGTTCCCGCTCACCACCGCCCGGGCCGACCGCTACATAGCCGAGCACCGGGAGAGCGCCCGCCTGGTCGGCCTCGACCCGCACACGGTGCCCGCGAGCCGGACGGAACTGGCCGCCTACTTCGGCTCCGTACGCCCCGAACTCGCGGCGGGCACCGACGCACGCGCCGTGGACGACTTCCTGCGCCGCCCGCCGGCGCACGCCCTGCTCGTCCCGGCGCGCGAGGTGCTGTGGCGGCACGTGGCGCACCTGGCCTACGCCTCCCTGCCGGCGTACGCGCACGAACTGTACGGCCGGCCCGCCCCCGTCCCCGCTGCCGTCACCCGCCGGCTGCGGGCCACCGGCACGCTCCTGCGCTGCGTGCCCGCACAGGTGCGCTGGCAGCTCCCGCCCAAGCACATCCTGCGCGCCGTCGCGAGGCTCGGCCCGGCGGCGCGTCCCGCGCCGTACCGGAGCGCCCGGTAGCCGCCCTGGCGGATGCACGAGGCGATCAGCCCGGACGCGTTGATCGGCGGCGACACCGGCTTCGCGCGCACCGCGCGAAGCGGCCACGGCTTCACCGGCCGCCGGCCACGCGACCCTGGCCGCCTCCGGTCCCCGCGTGCTACCAAGAGCCATGAGCGCACACGAGGCACGGGGCGGCTACGACGTGGTGATCGTCGGCGGCGGGCACAACGGGCTGGTCGCCGCGGCCTACCTGGCCCGCGCCGGCCGTTCGGTGCTGGTGCTGGAACGGCTGGGCCACACCGGCGGGGCGGCCGTCTCCACGCGTCCGTTCGCCGGGGTGGACGCCCGGCTGTCCCGCTACTCCTACCTGGTCAGCCTGCTGCCCCAGAAGATCGTCCGGGACCTCGGGCTCGACTTCCGGGTGCGCACCCGCACCGTCTCCTCCTACACCCCGGCCGTCCGCGCCGGCCGGCCCACCGGGCTGCTCGTGGGCGGCGGTGAGGAGCGCACCCGGGAGGCCTTCGCCCGCCTCACCGGGTCCGACCGCGAGTGGCAGGCCTGGCAGCGCTTCTACGCCATGACCGGCCGCGCGGCCCGGCGGATCTTCCCCACCCTGACCGAACCGCTGCCCGGCCGTGCGGAACTGCGCCGCCGCGTCGACGACGAGGACGCCTGGCGGATGCTGTTCGAGGAGCCCGTCGGCGTCGCGGTCGAGGAGCGCTTCGCCGACGACCTGGTCCGCGGAGTGGTCCTCACCGACGCCCTCATCGGCACCTTCGCCGACGCCCACGACCCGGCCCTGCCGCAGAACCGCTGCTTCCTCTACCACGTGATCGGCGGGGGCACCGGGGCCTGGGACGTCCCGGTCGGCGGTATGGGCGCCCTGACCGACGCGCTGGCGGAGGCGGCCCGCGCGGCGGGCGCGCGACTCGCCACCGGGCACGAGGCCGTCCGCGTCGCCTCCGACGGGCGCAGCGCCGAGGTCACCTACCGGACGGCGGACGGCGAAGGCACCGTCGGCGCCCGGCACGTCCTGGTGAACGCCTCCCCGCAGGCGCTGGCCGCACTGACCGGCCAGGAGCCGCCGGAGCCCGCTGAAGGTGCCCAGCTGAAGGTGAACATGCTGCTCAGGCGGCTGCCCCGGCTCCGTGACACCTCCGTCGACCCGCGCGAGGCGTTCGCCGGTACCTTCCACGTCGCGGAGGGCTACCGGGAACTGGCCGACGCCCACGCCCAGGCCGCCGCCGGCCACCTGCCCGCCGCGCCGCCCTCAGAGATCTACTGCCACTCCCTGACCGACCCCACGATCCTCGGCCCCGAGCTGGTCGAACGGGGCTGCCAGACGCTCACGCTGTTCGGTCTGCACACCCCGGCCCGGCTGTTCGCGCAGGACAACGACGCCGTACGTGAGGAGCTGCTGAAGTCGACGCTGGCGCAGCTCGACGCCCACCTCGCCGAACCGCTGGCCGACTGCCTGGCCACGGACGCCGAGGGCCGGCCGTGCATCGAGGCGAAGACCCCGCTGGACCTGGAACGGGACCTCGCCCTGCCCGGCGGCAACATCTTCCACCGGGCGCTGAGCTGGCCCTACGCCCAGGAGGGCACCGGCCGCTGGGGCGTGGAGACCGCTCACGCCAACGTGCTGCTGTGCGGCGCGGGCGCGGTGCGCGGCGGCGGGGTCAGCGGCGTGCCGGGACACAATGCGGCCATGGCGGTGCTGGAGGGCAGGAGGTGACAGGACGGCTGAATGCCGCGGTCGTGCGGGGGCACTCCGACAGGACCGAGGAAGCACAGCACCGACCCCCCACCGGAGGCTCCCATGGCCGACCTCAGCCCGATCGACCTGCAGAAAGCCCTCAGCGGCGCGGAGTATCCCACGGACAAGCAGCACCTGGTGGACCGCGCCCGCAAGAACAAGGCGAACGAGAAGGTCGTCAGCCGGCTCGACGGCCTCAGGCAGGACCACTTCGACGGCCCCAACGAGGTGCAGAAGGCCGTCTTCAACGAGTGACGCCGCCCGTACGCCCGTGAACGGGCACGCCGTGAACCGGGCCCGCTCGTGAACCGCGTGCGCCCGTGGACCGGCCGTGGGCCTGCCGTCCCCTCGGGAGGCGGGCCCACGGCATGCGCGGTGGCCGTCGGCCCGCTCAGTCCGCGGAGGCCGTCCACCCCCGGGCCGTCACGCGGGACGCGTCCGCCGGGCGGGCCCCGTCGAACAGGACACCCCGGTGCGTCTCGACGCGCTGGGCGTCGATGTAGGCGCCGCGTCCCACGTAGAGGCGGTCCGTCGTGTACCGCCAGCGCAGCACCAGTTGCCGGGCCGCCGGGAGTCCGGCCGTCACCCGGTGCCAGGCGCGCCCGGAGAAGCCGGTGGCGGTGCCCGCCGGGTGCGGCCGGGGCTGCTCGCCGTGGCGTGTGGCCGTGAACGGCACCGGCTGCCAGGTGGCGCCCCCGTCCGCGGAGGACTCCAGGGCGAGGACGTCCGACTGCGGTTCGGTGTCCCACCACAGGGAGCACCGAAGCCGCGCGCCGCCGGCGAGGGTGTCGAGCGCGGGCAGCGCGAGGGTCGCGGTGGTGGCGCTCGCCATGCCCGAGAACCAGGCCGTGCGGCCCCGGTCGGGGCGGACCGCGACGGCCCGCGCCAGGTTGTCGCCCGCGGCGACGCGGGGGGCCGAGCCGGAGCGCCAGGTGCGCACCGGGTGCACGGAGTTGCCGAGGACCACGAGGAACGAGTCGGTCGTCGGGTCCAGGACCAGTGAGGTCCCGGTGAAACCGGTGTGGCCGGCGGTGCTCGGGGTGGCCATCGCGCCCATGTACCAGTGCTGGTACAGCTCGAAGCCGAGGCCGTGCTCGTCGCCGGGGAAGGCCGTGTTGAAGTCGGTGAACATCAACTGCACCGACTCCGGCCGCAGGATGCGCGCTCGGCCGTAGGAGCCGCCGTCGAGCAGGGTCCGGCCGAGCACCGCCAGGTCCCAGGCGCTGGAGAACACGCCCGCGTGCCCGGCCACCCCGCCCAGGCTGAACGCGTTCTCGTCGTGCACCTCGCCCCACACCAGCCCCCGGTCCAGGGCCGACCAGGGCCTGCGGGCGACCTCGGTGGCGGCGATCCGCGGCTTCCAGGAGGCGGGCGGGTTGTAGCGGGTGCTGCGCAGCCCGAGCGGGCCGGTGATCTCCTCGGCGAGCAGCACGTCGAGCGTGCTGCCCGTGATCTTCTCCAGGACCAGCTGGAGGGAGATCATGTTCAGGTCGGAGTACAGGTACACGGTGCCGGGCGGGTTCAGCGGCGCCTCGTTCCAGATCATCTCCAGCTTCTGCTCGTACGTCGGTGCGTCGTACAGCGGCAGGTCGGGCCGGAACCCGGAGGTGTGCGTCAGGAGTTGACGGATCGTTACGTCCTGCTTGCCCGCCCGCCCGAAGTCCGGCAGGTACGAGCCGACCTTCCCCTCCAGCTCCAGCGTGCCGCGCTCGATCCGCTGCACGGCCAGGATCGAGGTGAACAGTTTGGAGAGGGAGGCCAGGTCGAAGACGGTGTCCCGGGTCATCGGGAGCTGCCGGTCCGGCGGGAACTCCACGCCCGTGTCGGTCTTCTCGTCGTAGTCCGCGTAGCGCACCGCCATGCCGATCGGCTCGTGCAGGGCGACGGTGGCCCCGCGGCCGGCGAGCAGGACGGCGCCCGCGTACCAAGGGTGCTTGGGGGAAGGCCGGAGGAAGGCCTCGGCGTCGGTGACCAGCCGGCGCAGGGGCTCCTGGAGCAGGCCGGCGCGGTGCGGGGAGCCGTGGCGCAGCGTCGTCGGGGCGGCGGGGTGCCGCACCGGTCGCTCGGCCGCCGTGGCCGGCACCTCGGGGAGGGCGGAGATGCCCAGCGCGCCGCCCATGAGCAGGGAGACGCGGCCCAGTTGGCGGCGGGTGATCCCGCGCCCGTCCCGCTCTGCCGTCTCCGCCGTGCCGTCAGTCATCGTGAGGCCTCCCGCCGCGCCGCCTGAAAGTATCTTTCGGGACTTGCCGTGCGGGGTGAAACTTTCGTGTCAGGGCGGGCCCTTGTCAACGGGGTGTGCGCGAAGCGGGTGACGCACATGCCCTCGACGCCGGCCCCCCGGCGCGATCGCGTGTACGGACCGGTGGGGGACCGGGGCGGGCCGGTCGCGGCGGCCCGGCGCCCGGGGCGGTGCCCGCAAGATGCTTGACCTCGTTGGGCGGCGGACCCAGGATCGTCTGCCATGACGCCTGGACACGCGAGCACGGTGGACGGAGTCCTGCGGCGCAGCGCCCGGCGCACCCCCGCCCGGGTCGCCGTCGAGTACCGCGACCGCTCCTGGACGTACGCCGGACTCGACGACGCCGTCTCCCGCGCCGCGAGCGTCCTGCTCGCGCGGGGCCTCGCCCCCGGCGACCGCGTCGGTGCCTACGGCCACAACTCCGACGCGTACCTGATCGCCTTCCTCGCGTGCGCCCGCGCGGGCCTCGTCCACGTGCCCGTCAACCAGAACCTCACCGGCGACGACCTCGCCTACGTCCTCGGCCAGTCCGGCAGCGCCCTGGTCCTGACCGACCCCGGCCTCGCGGACCGACTCCCGGGCGGCGTCAGGTCCCTGGCCCTGCGCGACGCCGAGGACTCGCTGCTCGCCGCGCTCCCCGGCGCACCGCCCCACGACGGTCCCGGGCCGCGCGACGAGGACCTGGTGCAACTGCTGTACACCTCGGGCACCACCGCCCTGCCCAAGGGCGCGATGATGACCCACCGGGCGCTGGTCCACGCCTATTCGAGCGCGATCACCGCCCTCGACCTCGGCCCGGACGACCGGCCGGTGCACGCACTGCCGCTCTACCACTCGGCGCAGATGCACGTCTTCCTGCTGCCCTACCTCGCCGTCGGTGCGACGAACACCCTCCTCGACGCGCCCGACGGCGACCGCGTCCTCGACCTCGTCGAGGCCGGACGTGCCGACAGCCTGTTCGCGCCGCCCACCGTCTGGATCGCCCTGGCCAACCGCCCCGACTTCGCGGGCCGCGACCTCGACGGCCTGCGCAAGGCCTACTACGGCGCCTCGATCATGCCCGTGCCCGTCCTCGAACGGCTGCGCGCGCGCCTGCCCCACCTCGCCTTCTACAACTGCTTCGGACAGAGCGAGATCGGTCCGCTGGCCATGGTGCTGGGCCCCGGCGAGCACGCGGGGCGGATGGACTCCTGTGGCCGGCCGGTGCTCTTCGTGGACGCCCGCCTCGCCGACGAGCACGGCGTGGACGTCCCCGACGGGACGCCCGGTGAGATCCTCTACCGTTCCCCGCAACTGTGCGAGGGCTACTGGGACAAGCCCGCGGAGAGCGCCGAGGCCTTCCGCGACGGCTGGTTCCACTCCGGCGACCTCGCGGTGCGCGACGCCGACGGGTACTACACGGTCGTCGACCGGGTCAAGGACGTCATCAACTCCGGGGGAGTGCTGGTCGCCTCGCGCCAGGTCGAGGACGCGCTGTACACCCACCCCGGCGTCGCCGAGGCCGCGGTGGTCGGCCTGCCCGACGAACGGTGGATCGAGGCCGTCACGGCCGTCGTCGTCCCGCGCGGCGAGGTCACCGAGGCCGAGCTGATCGCCCACGTCCGCGAACGGCTGGCGCACTTCAAGGCACCCAAGCGGGTGATCCTCGTCGACGAACTCCCGCGCAACGCCAGCGGCAAGATCCTCAAACGCCAACTGCGGGACCGGCTCGGCGACACCGCACGCGCCTAGGGCACGATGAGAGCCATGCCGACCCACGTGATCACCGACCGGCCGGCGGTGCCGGCCACCGCCACGGCCCCGGCGCTGCTGCTGCGACCGTGGGAGGAGGCGGACGCCGCCCCGCTCGCCGAGCTGTACCGGGACGAGGCCCTGCGCCGCTTCCTGAGCCACTCCATCCCCGACGAGGCGGGCGCTCTCGACTGGATCGCACAGCAGCGACGGGGGCGCGAGGCCGGTGACCGGTTCGCCTTCGCCGTCGTGGAACGCGCGCACGCCGGTACGGCGGATCAAGCGGATCAACCGGCCGGTCCCGCGGGGGTGGGGGAGCACCTGGCCGGGCACGTCGTCCTGAAGAACGTCGCCCCCGGCTCCCCGTCCGCCGAGGTCGGCTACTGGACCGCGGCCCACGCGCGCGGCCGGGGCGTGGCACCCCGCGCGCTGGCCGCGCTGACCGCCTGGGCCTTCGCGACGTTCGCCGCCCAGGGCCTGACCCGCCTGGAACTCGTGCACCGGGCGGACAACACGGCGTCCTGCCGCGTCGCGCTCAAGTGCGCCTACGAGCTGACCGGGAGCCTGCCCGCCGCGCCGCCCGCCCACCCGCTCGACGGGCACGTCCACACCCGGACCCGGATCACGGGCGCACGTCCACGATCCGCTTGAGCTTGCCGACGGACCGCTCCAGCGACTCCGGTTCGACGATCTCCACCGCGACCGACACGCCGACGCCGTCCTTCACCGCAGCCGCGATGGACCGGGCCGCGGCCTGACGCACCTCGGGCCCGGCGCCGGGGCGGGCCTCGGCGCGGACGGTGAGGGCGTCCAGGCGGTCCGCACGGGTGAGCCGGAGCTGGAAGTGCGGCGCGACCCCCGGCGTGCGCAGCACGATCTCCTCGATCTGGGTCGGGAAGAGGTTCACCCCGCGCAGGATCACCATGTCGTCGCAGCGGCCGGTGATCTTCTCCATCCGCCGGAACGCCCGCGCGGTCCCCGGCAGCAGCCGGGTCAGGTCCCGGGTGCGGTAGCGGACCACCGGCATCGCCTCCTTGGTGAGCGAGGTGAACACCAGTTCCCCCTCGGCGCCCTCGGGCAGCACCTCCCCGGTGACCGGGTCCACGATCTCGGGGAAGAAGTGGTCCTCCCAGATGTGCGGGCCGTCCTTGGTCTCCACGCACTCCTGCGCCACCCCCGGCCCGATCACCTCCGACAGCCCGTAGATGTCGACCGCGTCGATCCCGCACCGCTCCTCGATCTCCCGCCGCATCTCCTCGGTCCACGGCTCCGCCCCGAAGACGCCCACGCGCAGCGAGGTGGACCGCGGGTCGACGCCCTGCCGCTCGAACTCGTCGAGCAGCGTGAGCATGTACGACGGCGTGATCATGATGACCCGGGGCTCCAGGTCCTGGATCAGCCGCACCTGGCGGGCGGTCATGCCGCCCGAGGCGGGCACGACCGTGCAGCCGAGCCGTTCCGCGCCGTAGTGGGCGCCCAGACCCCCGGTGAACAGCCCGTACCCGTAGGCCACGTGCACGACGTCGCCCGGCCGGGCGCCCGCCGCGCGCAGCGAGCGGGCCACCATGTCCGCCCACATCGACAGGTCGCCGTCCGTGTAGCCGACGATGGTGGGGAGCCCGGTGGTGCCGCTGGAGGCGTGCAGGCGGCGGATGCGCTCACGGGGCACGGCGAACATCCCGTACGGGTAGTGGTCGCGCAGGTCCGCCTTGGTGGTGAAGGGGAAACGGGCCAGGTCGGCGAGCGAACGGCAGTCGTCGGGGTGGACCCCGGCGGCGTCGAAGGACTGCCGGTGGAAGGGGACGTTCTCGTACGCGTGCCGCAGCGAGGCGCGCAGCCGCTCCAACTGCAGCGCCCGCAGCTCGTCGAGGCCGAGCCGTTCCCCCGAGTCCAGCAGCCCTGTCGCTTCCGTCATCGGGACTCTCCCTCACCTACCACGACAATACGGTCGATCCGTCGACCGATCATTCGGTCGAGATGCTGGAGATCAGTAATCCAGGCCGCCGCGCCGCAGGCAAGGGCCCGGCGCCGAAATTCCTTGCCGCCGCACGGACCCTCCGGACAAGATCGGGCGCATGCCGAACTTCGTGGTTCGCCACGGCCTACCCGCGGCTGGAGTCCTGGCTGGCCGGACGGAGCGAGTACTCCGCGGCGCTCGCCCCCTTCTTCTACGGCCGCTGGGACGACACCGCCCGCGCGCACGCCGAGGCCGACGAGGACCAGACCAACGAGGAGGCCGCCGACCGCTACTTCGCCGAGGCGCGGTTCGACCCCGCCGCGACCCGTGCCGCGCTCGGCGAACTGGCCGCGCCCGTCCTCGTCCTCGCCGGGGAGGCCGACGGCGGCCCCCGCCCGGAACTCGCCCGGCGCGCCGCCGCGGCCTTCGCGCACGCAGAGTTCGCGGCGCAGCCGGGCGCCGGACACTATCCGTGGCTGGACGACCCGGAGTGGTTCGTGCGACGCGTCGCCGCCTTCCTCACCGGGCCGCGGGCCGCTCTGCCGTCGGCAGAATGACCCGGGGCGCCGCCCGGGCCGTCACTACCGTGCCCGCATGGACACCGGACCACGAACCGTCGACGTCAACGGCATCACCCTCGCCTACCGCGCCTGGGGCGCGCAGGACGCACCCCCCGTCGTCCTGCTGCACTGCCGGGGCGCCGACGGCGCCGACTGGGCCCCGATCGCGCGACGGCTGGCGGACGGACCGTACCCGCGCCGGGTGTACGCCCCCGACCTGCGCGGACACGGCGGCAGCAGCCGCCTCGGCGACCGGCCCGGCGCCTACGCCCACGAGGCCCTGCGCGACGACGTCCTCGGCTTCCTCGGGGCGCTCGGTGTCGACCGCGCCGACGTCGTGGGCCACTCGCTCGGCGGTGCCGTCGCCTACCTGCTCGCCCAGCGGGCGCCCGGCCTCGTACGGCGGCTCGTCCTGGAAGACGTACCGGCGCCGGTCCCGCTGGACCCGCCCCGGCCGCCCGCCGAACGGCCGGCCGGCGACCTGCCCTACGACTGGGCCATGATCCGGGCCACCGACGCGCAGCGCAACGCGCCGGACCCCGCGTGGGGCGAGCACATGCACCGGATCACCGCACCCACCCTGCTGGTGGCGGGCGGAGCGAGGAGTTTCGTCCCGCAGCGGGAGATCACCTTCCTGGCCGGACTGATCCCGGACGCCCGGGTCGTCACGGTCGACGCGGGGCACCTGGTGCACGAGGCGCGGCCCGAGGAGTTCCTGGGCGTGGTGGAACCCTTCCTGGCGCACTGATCCCGGTCTCGCGCAAGCGTCCGCAAAGATCCGCAAAGGTCCTCCCGGATGCCCTGTCGGCGCTGCCGACCGCTCGCTAGGCTGGCTCGCGGACGACGGAAATCGGGAGGAGCACGGACGTGGCCGAGAGCACTGTCCAGCAGCACCCGCTCGCGGGATGGCACAAGCCGGAGCTGGACCTCAGCAACGCCGAGTGGCAGTCCAGCAGCCGTGGCCTGGGGGATGTCCAGATCGCATTTGTCGAGGGGTTCATCGCGATGCGCAACAGCGGTCGCCCGGAGAGCCCTTCCCTCATCTTCACGCCCGCGGAGTGGGGCGCCTTCGTCTCAGGGGCACGGGAAGGGGAGTTCGACCTGACCTGAGCGGGGTTCCCCCGCCGGGGCACAGGGGGTGGATGCCGGGCGTCGGGTGCCGGGTGCGCCGGGACGGGCACCGGTGTCCGGTACCGGAGGCCGGTCCACGGGTGTGGCCGCCGCTTTTGCGGACACGCGGCCTTCAGAGCCCCGCCGCGCCGCTGCCCGATCCGGGCCGGCCCGGCAGGGGGAAGGCCGCCCTGTGGAGGTGAGGTACCCATGAGCGCTCCACCGGTCGTCGCAGCGGTCGACGGCTCCGACGACAGCCTGCGGGCCCTCGACTGGGCCCTGGAAGCGGCCCGCCTGCGCGGGGCGCCGCTGCGGGTGGTGCACGTGCGGCAGTACGCCGCCTGGCCCCAGCCCGACGTCCTGGTCGCCGGCCCGCCCGCGGGAGCGGACGACACCGTGCTGGACGCGGCCCGCGCCCATGTGGAGGACCGGGAGCGGACCGACGCCGAGGGCCCGGATCGCGGCGGTGACGGTGCCGGAGTGGAGTATGTGGGCCTGGACGGGTTGCCCGGCGCGCTGCTGCCCGAACTCGGCGCCACCGCACAGCTGTTGGTGCTCGGCTCGCGAGGCCGGGGCGGGTTCGCGAGCCTGCTGCTGGGCTCCAACGGCCTGGCCGCCGCCCGCGACGCGCAGTGCCCGGTCGTCGTGGTTCCCCGGCCCGGACGCGAGGTTCACGGCGACGCCCCGGCCGGGCCCGGCCCACGCGTGGTCGTCGGCCTGCACGTCGACAGCCCCGACGACGCCGTGCTCGCCTTCGCCTTCGCCGAGGCCGCCCGGCGCGGCGCCCGGGTCCAGGCGGTCGCCGCCTACCCGTGGCCGACCCGCGCCTGGGCGCCGGCCGGGGAGCTGCCGACGCCCCCGATCGACCGGTCCGAGGTGGAGGGCGAGATCCGCTCCCTGGCCGAGGGCTTCCTCGCCCCGCACCGGGCCCGGCACCCCGACGTGCCGGCCGACCCGGAGATCCTGCCCGGTGACGCGGCGGGCCGGCTGGTCGCCGCCTCCCGGGACGCCGACCTGGTGGTGGTCGGCCGCCACCGCCGTCGCCTGCTGGCCCCGGCCCGGATGATGGGCTCGGTCACCCAGGCCGTGCTCCTGCACGCGGCGAGCCCCGTGGCGGTGGTGCCGCCGTCTTTGCCCCAGGAGTGACGCCGCCCTCCCGGCAGCTTCCCTCCTTCGGCCCAGGGTGGACAGCCGCGCCGGGGCCGGCGCCGCCGTCTTCACCTGGGGTATGGCGCCGTCCCCTGGGTCGCTTCCCTGCTCGGTCGCTTTCCTGCTGCGGCGCAGGGTGGCAGCCGTGCCGGGGTGCGTGGCGGTGGTGCTCCGTCTTCGCCCCCGGGTGGGGCGCCGTCCTCTGGGCCGCTTCCCTGTTTCGGCGCGCAGGGTGGCTGCCGTGCCCGGGCTCGTGGCGGTGGTCGCTCCGTTTTCACCTCGGGTGTGGCGCCGTCCCCTCGGTCGCTTCCCTGCTCGGTCGCTTCCCTGCTGCGGCGCAGGGTGGGCAGCCGTGCCGGGGTGCGTGGCCGTGGTGGCCCGGCTTCGCCTCGGGGACGGCGCCGTCCGCGACCGCCTTCCTCCGACGTACGGGCGGACCCTCGCGCCCGGGTTGCGCAGGTAACGGGCAGCGGCGTGTCTACCATTAGGCGCATGCAGGACTCGCCCGGCACGGACGCCCGTCTCGCCCTCGACCTCGCGCTGACCGTTCGCCACGACGGCGCCGGCGGTGTCGCCGACGACCTGGCCGACCCGGACGGACTCACCGTTTGGGTGCGGGCCCGCCCGGGCACTGTGCCGGACGCCGGTCACTACAGTGCGGACACGGCCGCGCTGGCCGAGGTCCGCGAGCTGCGCGCCGCCGTGCGCGCCCTCTTCGCCCACGCCGTCCGGCCCGGCGCGCCCAGTCCCGCCGACGCCGGCCGGCTGATGCCCGTGCCCCAGGCAGTCGAGCGGCTCAACACCGCGGCCGCCCGCACGGCCACCGTGCCCGTCCTGTGCTGGGACCCGGCCGGCGACCCGGTGCTCCACCGGCGGCCCGTCCACGGCGCCGGCGACCTCACCGCGGCGCTCGCGCAGGCCGCCGTCGCCTTCCTGGCGGGCCCCGACCGCCGACGGCTGCGCGCCTGCCACGCACCGCGCTGCGTGCGGTACTTCCTCAAGGACCACCCGCGCCAGGAGTGGTGCGGACCCTCCTGCGGAAACCGGGCCCGCGTCGCCCGCCACCACGAGCGGCACCGGGCCGCCGGACCGGCCGGCTCAGGATGATTCCCGCCCCGTCCGGAGGCCGCCCGCACGTCGCGAGGCAGGCCGGGGCACGTACCATGGCGGCATGTCGTTCCTCCGTCGCCGCAGCGCCACGCCCGCCGGGCCCGACTTCGACGTCCTGGCCATGGACCCGGGCGACTGGCCCGGCAATCTGGGCGCCGGGCTGCTGCCCGCGCCCGACGGCACCTGCCAGGGCGTGTTCCTGCGCTACGACCTCTTCGGCGGCCGCGGTACCGCCATGATCATCGGCAACCTCCCCGAGGGGTCCCCGGCCCGCGAGGTCGGCGACGGCGAGGTCCCCTTCGAGGTGGCCCAACTGCTGCTGGCCCTGGAGAACGACGAGGAGGTCACCGTCGTCGGCACCGAGGACATGCCGGTGCTCCAGGGCGACAACCTCCTGATCGTGCGCCGGCTCAAGCTCTCCGAGGGCCGGATCTCCTGCGTGCAGTTCGACCGCAGCGACGGCGTCCTGGTCACCATCGCCGCCTGGGACCGCCCGATCACCGACGACCTGTACGCGCTCCTCAAGCCGCTTCCCGCCGAGCTGTTCCAGCAGGGCTGAGCCGACCGCACCCGCAAGGGCCGGCACCCGGGAAAGCGCCGGCACCCGAAACGGGCCGGCCCCACCGGGCGCCGGCCCGTTCGGGGCGCTACAGGTGCGAGGGCCGCACGCTGACGTCCGCGGCCCGCACGAACGCCACCCGGTGGCCGAACTGGATCTCGTAGTACACGTCCTTGCCGACCACCACCCGGTGCGAGTCGGTGGTGAAGGTGACCGAGTACAGGTACTCGCCCGGCACGGCGTCACCGATCACGTACCTCTGGCCCGCGAGCAGCTTGTACGGCAGCGGCGTCACCGACTGCACCGGCACCCCGGCCGGATAGGCCTCCTTCTCGGGGTACGCCCGCCCGTACACCGGCACGCTGTCCGCCCCGGCCTTCGGGGTCACCACCCAGCCGGCCGCGTTCACCGCGGTGGCCTGCTTCGCCGGGTTCAGGAACCAGGCCTTCTGGCCCAGGTACCAGATCGCCGTCCAGTCACCCCGGCGGTCGGCGACCGCGTACTGCTGTCCCGTCTCCGCCCGCGAGGCGACGTCGTTCACGTCGATCGTGGAGTCGCCGCCGCCCGGCCTGAGACCGATGTCCTTGATCAGCGGCGAGGACGTGTCGGGCTGCGAGTACAGCCGCACCTCGTTGGAGCCGTGCGCCGCGCACGGCTGGTCGCCGGTGGTGCAGCCCGTGTACCGGGGCCGGTTCTGCGCGTAGTCGGGACGGATCGTCACCAGCCCGCCGTTCCTGCCCGCGGTCGGCCCGAAGGGACGGCCCAGCAGCTCGAAGTAGTGCCGCCAGTCCCAGTACGGTCCGGGGTCTGTGTGCATGCCCGGCACGGACCCGCCGGTCGGACCCGGCACGGTGTCGTGCCCCAGGATGTGCTGCCGGTCCAGCGGGATGCCGTACTTGCCTGCCAGGTACTTCACCAGCCGCGCCGACGAGCGGTACATCGCCTCCGTGTACCAGGCGTCCGGCTCGGCGAGGAAACCCTCGTGCTCCAGACCCACCGACGTCGCGTTGACGTACCAGTTCCCTGCGTGCCAGGCGACGTCCTTGCCCTTCACGTGCTGGGCGATGAGCCCGTCGGTGGAGCGCAGCGTGTAGTTCCACGACACGTAGGTCGGGTCCTGGACCAGGTTGAGGACGCCGTCCCAGCGGCCCTCGGTGTCGTGGATGACGATGTACCGGACGCGCTCGGAGGCCGGCCGGTCGCCCAGGTCGTGGTTGCCGTAGTCGTCGGTGCCGAACTGCTGGTACGGCGCCGGCACCCATTCGCAGGACACCGAGGCCGGGCACTCCGTACCGGCCGACGAGACGTGCTCGAGGCCCGTCCGCCCGAGTTGTGCCCTGTCGGGGGTGAGCCGCGGCGTGGCGGCCAGTACGACGCGTTGCCCGGCGTCGGTGGTGCGCCGCTCGCCGGAGCGGATCACGTCGTACACGTCGTCGGCGTACGCCGCCGCCGTCGCGCTGTCGTCCGCGCCGGAGAACCGGGCCACCGCCCCGTACCAGTGGGCGGGGTCCGTGCTGAGCGGCTCGCCCAGCCGTCGCTGGGCGGCGGCCAGCAGGGCCGCGCCGCCCGCGACGTTCGCCGCCGCGTCGCCGCGCAGCCGCTCGGCGGGGATCCCGGTCAGCCCGGCCGCCCGGGGCAGGGTCTTCAGCCGGTCCGGCAGCTCCGTGTCCGACGGCACCCGCGCGGGCGCGGCGGGATGCAGCGCGGGGCGCGCGCTGTCACCGCGCGGGTCCTCGGTCCCCTGGCCGTGGTGCTCGGCGCGGGCCAGCGCGGTGTGCGCGTCCGTGAGGTGCATGGGACCGTAGCCGCCGCTCACGCTCACGGCGCCCTCGTGTCCGTCCCAGCGGGACTGCAGGTACGAGACGCCCAGCAGGACACTGAGCGGCACGT
This sequence comes from Streptomyces sp. NPDC056160, assembly GCF_042268205.1. NCBI lineage: Bacteria > Bacillati > Actinomycetota > Actinomycetes > Kitasatosporales > Streptomycetaceae > Streptomyces > Streptomyces sp. NPDC056160. The sequence goes on along the minus strand of NZ_JBHJUW010000005.1, from coordinate 482 downwards.
GGTACCGGGCCGCGGCGGAGGCGAACGCCTGTTGCAGCCGGCCGGAGTCGTCCGTGGCGCCGGCCGACGGGGCGGCGCCCAGCAGCGGAAGCAGCAGCGCACCGCAGGCGACGGCGCCCGCGGCCGTGCGCGCTCTGGCCCGGCCCCGCACGGCGGTGCGGTCCGGGGTGGCTCTGGAGTCGGTGACGGATCCTCGCAAAGCTGCCTCCTGGGGCGCTTCGGCGTGACGGGGCGTGCGGGGCCGGCGTGGGGTCAGTGGTACCGGCTGTCCGACGATCCGTCAATCATGCGCGCAGTGCGGAGATTTCCCATGTCAGCTGGGGTTTCGGCGAGTTTCGCGACGGCGCCGCGCGGGCCTGCGGGGCGTCAGTGGCGTACACCTGTGGCTCTCCCCGCCGTTGCTCCCGAAGCGGGATGCGGCGGAGGACCGCAGCGCGACGGCGAAGGTCCCGCGGTACGCCCGCCGAGGCGGTGTACCGCGG